>NZ_DGXL01000031.1:0-2562 GCF_002395615.1 Megasphaera sp. UBA4233
TGCATATTCCGGACGACCGGTATGCGCTTTCCAGTAATGGCGGCATGTGCCTTCCGGTCAGTTCGGCATAAAATTCCGCTTCAAGCGGCATAATAATTTAATACGTGTTATAGTACTTTCGTAGCCAAACTACGAAAGGAGGCATGAAAATCATGCAAAGCTACAACACCATTATCGGCGTAATCAACATGCGCCAAAACAAGTGCACGTTTTCAGTCATCCAGCAGCGGTACCACATCGGTTCCAATGCAACCCAGCTCATTCTTAAGAGATTTGAAGGTTCCGGGCTTACACTGGAAGAACTCAGGAGGATGGCGCCACACGAAGTGGAAAAGCTTTTCTATCCGCCGCTGAACCTGAAACGTAAAGACCTCCCGGAGCCGGATTTTCAGTACTGGTACGACCGCATCCATGCAAAAGACAGCAAAGTGAACCTTGCCTATTGCTGGATCGAGTACCGGGAACAAAATCCTGAGGGTTATGGACATTCCCAGTTTTACGAATACTACAAACGTTTCGTAAAAGAAAATTACGGAACGGAAGAGAAAGTGTCCATGGCTGTCGAACGCATCCCCGGCGAGAAAATGTACATTGACTGGGTTGGGGACCAGCCAGAGCTTCTGGTTGACGTTGTAACCGGAGAGCTTCGTAAAATCCACCTCTTTGCTACTACGCTCGGCATCAGTAGTGCCATATACGCCGAAGCGTTTCTAAATGAAAAGCTGCCAAGCTTTATCACCGGAACCGTTAACGCCATTCAGTTTTATGGCGCGGTAACCAAATATTTCGTCCCGGACAACCTGAAAACAGCTATCAAGAAACATACAAAGGATGAGCTGACGTTACAATCTGCTTTTTCCGACCTGGAAGATTTCTACGACACGATTGTCCTTCCGCCGCCCCCGTATAAGCCGAAAGGCAAGGCTACTGTCGAGGGCCACGTGAAGTATCTGGAAACCCATCTTGTTGAAAAACTGAAAGAAAAGAAGTACACGAGCCTGGAACAGATCAATGCGGAAATCAAAAAAATAGTAGTGGAACTCAATTCCCGTAATTACCAGGGCAAGTCCTTCTCGCGACAAGAGGTATTCGAGAAATACGACAAACCGTGCATGAAACCACTGCCAGGCGATTGTTTCACGGTCTGCGACTACAAGTATGTGCTTAAAGTCCCGGATAATTACCATATCGAATATGACGACCACTACTACTCTGTATTTTACTCGTATTATGGTAAACCCGCAATACTGAAAGCAACCGCAACCGAGATCCGCATCTGTGATCAATATAACAAATTAATCTGTAAACACCGCAGGGCTTATGCTCCCTTTCCCAAATATATTACGGATAACGAGCATATGAAACCTGAACACCTTTACTATAAAGAAGTCAACGCCAGGGACGGTAATTACTACAGGCGTTGGGCAACCGCAACAGGGCCTAGCATGGCTGAGGTAATTGACCGGATACTGAAGGCTTCCAAGCATGAAGAGCAGGCGTATAATTCCTGCGCCGGAATCCTTCACGCTGCCAAAGACCTCCCGTATGGCTTGGCCGAAGAGGCTGCATTCCAGTGCATACAGATGAACTCCTGTATGTATTCCACGTTCAAACGGGTGCTTGCAAAACTGAAGAACGGGGAACAGACCGGAAAATCGTCTCTCCCAACACACGAGAACATTCGGGGTCAGGGCTTTTATAAGTAAAGGTGGTTACCATGGCTATAAAAAAATATCTATACGACGAAAATCTGACGAAAGAAGAAAACCTTCTTCTGGAACATCTGTATGCATTCAAGACTTCCCAAATGGCAGAGGCCCTTAAGAGACAATTCTTAAACCCAAATGAAAACCTGAGGGACTTCCATACCAGAATTTCAGACATTATAAATTATGAGTGGCAACAACGGCAGCAGAAGAAACTGGAAAAGTTATTTGCCAAAGCAACGCTCAAATATCCAGATGCCGATTTTGATGAAGCCCTGTACGAACCGGATCGGATGTTGGACATCCATATGATTGAACAGTTGCAGCAATGCGAATGGGTCCGGGAACCCAGGAACCTTCTCATTACTGGCAGTACCGGTACAGGAAAGACACATATCGCCAACGCCTTATGCATAGCAGCGATACACCAGTTCCTTTCTGTCAAGTACATCCGGTCTACCACGCTGCTCCAATTATGTGTAAAGGAAGAAAACAACGGAACAATATATGATTATATTAATGAATTAGCGGGCTACGACTTGCTTGTCCTTGACGATTTCGGGTTGATGGAACTGGATATGGATAAATGCAGGTACCTGTTTGAGGTGATAGAGACCCGGGACAGCAGAAAATCCACCATTATTGTGTCGCAGTTTCCCGTGCTGAAGTGGTGGGACTTGTTTCAGGAGAACACCTATGCTGATGCAGTGCTCAGCAGAATGACTAAGCAAGCCTACCGGCTTGAATGCAATGGTCGCGACATGCGACAGAGTAATTAACTAACGGCTTATGCCGTTTGAAGCGGACTGGCGTGCCGTTCCTCCGGAACGGTCATGCCTTTCTTGCGGAATTTGCA
>NZ_DGXL01000018.1:0-72519 GCF_002395615.1 Megasphaera sp. UBA4233
AAACCAGCCTAGAGATGAGGTTTCTCATTGTTTTCACAAGTAAGGTCCCACAAAGCCGCTGTGGTTGCTAGGCCGGGAGTGGAAGTACAGCGCTGTACGGAGCGGACCGGTACTAAGAGACCGAGGACTTGACTTAAGCAGAGAGGCAGTTTTGAAGGAGTCGGAGACGACGCGCAAAACTGAGTGAATCGCTTACTCCGAATCTCAGGAGAACAGGAAGGCTGGAAACAGTCGGACAGAGAGAACGAAGATTCGGAGGAGAGCAATAAATAAAGCAAGCAGGAGCGTTAAGGAAGTTTTCTATACAGTTGTCAGGGCACGGCCCTGACAAGAGAATTCAGTGGCGATAGCTGCGGGGATCCACCTGTTCCCATGCCGAACACAGCAGTTAAGCCCGCAAACGCCGAAAGTACTTGGGGGGAGGCCCCCTGGGAGGATAGGAAGCCGCTGATTGTGGGAAAAAGCACCAGCTTTGCTGGTGCTTTTTTTTGGTTAGTGATTAGTGGGACGTGAAGAAAACAGGACACCAGCCCAATACGACTGGTGTCCTGTTCATTAGATGGCTGCCTGCTAGTGGATAGACGCTGACGGCAATCTTCCTTTAGCGAAGCGGATTCCCAGGTCAACGGCACTGAACATGCTGTCTTCTTTGGCAATTCCCTTGCCGGCTATGTCAAAGGCCGTACCGTGGTCTACGGAAGTACGGATAATAGGCAGTCCCAGTGTGACGTTGACTCCCGTATCGAAAGCCATCATTTTCATGGGGATGTGACCCTGGTCATGGTACATGGCCACGACGATATCGTATATTCCTTTATACGCTTTCAGGAAGACCGTATCAGGCGGTACCGGTCCGTCAACGTACAGTCCTTCTGCCCGGGCTTCCCCGATAGCCGGGATGATTTCTTCTATTTCTTCCCGGCCAAACAGCCCATGTTCCCCACTGTGCGGATTGAGGCCGGCGACAGCGATATGAGGATTGTCTAGGCCCAGACGTTTCATGGCATTATGGGCGAGGTGGATACATTCCAGAACACGTACCTTTTTGGCACGGTCGCAGGCTTCACGAAGAGAACAGTGAGTAGAAACGTGTACGACAGACATATTCTGACTCCAGAGCATCATCGTATAGTGTTTTGTCCCCGTAAGGGTAGCGAAAATTTCCGTATGCCCGTCAAAATTGTGCCCTCCTTTATGCAGAGCTTCCTTATTAAGTGGTGCCGTCGTTACGACCTGTATCTGACCTTCCATTGCATCGTGAATGGCGCGGGCAATGTACTGATAGGCAGCATCACCAGCAACGGGCGATACTTTTCCGATTTCAATATCTTTTCCTATTTCCAGATCGACGACGGAAATAATATTGATATGGCCGGGCTGGAATTCGGATGGCGATGAAATGACAGATAGTGGTGTTTTGAGGTGAAGTAACTGATGATAATACTGAAGCACGCCGTAACTTCCGTAAATCAGGACGGATTCCTGATATTCCGGCCTGGCGTCAATGGCTTTCAACGATACTTCCGGGCCGATTCCGGCGGGATCCCCCATAGTAATACCGACAAATTGATTCATATGATTTCCTCCTGTTTCTCCGCCTATGCGTTGCGGGGAATTTTTTTCAAACACTGAAGTGCTTTCCATATATCCGGTGCATCTCCAAAGGCTCCGGCTTTGGTCACTACAGGCAACTGTGGGCAGACCCCTTCGAGAAGGCGCCCTTGTACAAATCCGGGAAGGATTTCCCGTTCAATCTGGAATCCGCAGGCCTGGAGTTGTTCAACGACGGCGATGGCCGTGTCACCGCCTGTGAGAAAGAGCCCACAAAGGGAACTGTGGGCAGTGATAGCCATGGCGGTCTGGCTGAGAATGCGTTTGGTAAATGCGGCCAGTTCGTCTGAAGAAATACTGCGTTCCTTTCCATAGTCCAGAAAGGTTTCATAGTCTTCCCGTGTTGCCGCTGCCGTAACCAGGACATCCGTTCCTTCGTCAAGGGAAGCAATGGCTGCGTGAATATACGGTGCAAGGGAAGCCCCTTCATAGAGCTGCTCCATGGGAAGCTTGTGGATGACAGCGCCCTGTTTCTGACAAAAGGCCAGCTGTTCCATCGTGCGGGTGCTGACACTGCCGACGATAGCCAGGGCCGGACAGGGGGCATAGCAGATCTGGAGAAGGGCATTGGCAAGGCCGGCCGAACCAATCCAGAGAATCTTCTGTTTCTGGGCCAGTCCCTGACGGGCAATGGCATACAGGTCGTCATCCGTTCTGGCATCAAAGATATAACCGCCCGGTTCCCAATCGGATTTTGGTATTTCTCTATGTATAGGCGTATCCAGACAGGGACTGAGTAGTTCGGATAACGTATCTGTTTTCAGCGGATTGCGGGGATCACAGGCAATTTCCGTTTCCATCAGAGGAACGCCGTGTACGTGGAGGCGTCCGTCCTGTACGGTCCGTCCCTGTGCTGGCAGCGATGGAGCAAAGACGATAATATCCGGTTGGCAGGCGGCAATGACGGCTTTAATTTCTGCTGTGATATTACCGCGCAGTGTAGAATCCACTTTTTTATACAAAAAGCGGCAGCTGCCAGTCTGTTCTACTGCTGAGGCCATGGCATAAACCCGTTTATAGGCATCGGTTCCACTGATAACGCGGCTTTCACTATCAATGACAATGCTTTCAGATCCCGGTCGGATGTCTTCGGCACGGAGTATGACGGAAACGGGGAGTCCTCGTTTGGCAACCTGTACTCCTGTGTCGTTGGCTCCGGTAAAATCATCAGCCAGAATGACAAATTCGTGCATGTGTATTTCCTCCTTCAGACATGATAAAAAGTAACACCGTGTTTTTGTAATATATCCTGTTCCTGGCGGGTGGGAAGATAATCACTAATGATGGCAGCCATATCGAAAATACTGGCAATGGTATATATTTTATGCTTCCTGAACTTTGAATGGTCTGCCAGCAGGATGACTTTGTCCGAAACATTCATACAAATTTTTTTTATGGAAATTTTTTCGGCGTTAGCTGTCATGATATGCCAGTCGGGTGTGATGGCCTGCGTTCCCAGGAAACAAATATCAAAATGAAACTGCCCGGCCATCTGGGCAGCCAGAGGCCCGCAGACGGCACAGGAAGATGCATCTATTTTCCCTCCTAACAGTATGACAGTAATGCCCTGGGCCGGTGTCAGTGTCTGGGCGATAGCCAGATCATTCGTAACGACGGTAAGAGAACTCCACCTTTTCCCGCTTATGAGGACAGCCAGTTCGTAATTGGTTGTTCCTGCATCCAGATAGAGGCACATGGCATCGTCTACTTTTGCCAGCGCGGCAGCGGCTATCTGCTGTTTTTCTTTCCGATGGACTTGCTGGCGGTTGTGGTAGGCCGCTTCCTGTACAGAAGACTCCGCCAGGACAGCTCCGCCATGACTCTTTTTTATCAGCCCTTGTTGTTCTAATAGATGTAAATCCCGGCGTATGGTCATGGGAGCGACTTGTAATTTTTCTGCCAGTGCCTGCACGGTTACGACCTGCTGGGCATACAATTCATCCATGATGCACTGACGGCGTTGAACCGGTACTATTTTTACACACCTCCTTGTTGTATTAACAAAAACAAACAATAAATATGGTAATTAATGTTCTTTTATGTTTGTATATTATAACAAAAGCAGAAAATATCGTCAATGGAAAATTTGTGAACACATATTGAATAAGTTATTATGTTATATAAATGAATAAAAATAAAATGAACGAGAGAAATCAATACAATTTAAAGTCAAAAGAAATATGAGAATAGTAAAACCTTTTTATTCGTATTCGTATGATAAAACTCATATATCTATTCCAAGTATCGTGATATTCTAAACAAACACACAGCTTTTTTTGTCATTGTTGAAAAAAACAATATTGATTTTTGGTTACAATAGTATAAAATGTAAGTACATGCACTCTATAGATAAGCGGTGCATATATATGCTATTTTCACAAATAAATAAGAATCATTGCAGTGTGATAAGGAGATTTATGATGAATCGTATATATAAGGTAATATGGAACAGAGCCCGTCATTGCTATGTGGTTGTTTCTGAACTGGCCATCCGGTCGGGAAAAGAAAAATCAAGGCATCTGACAGTGGCTGCCCGCCTGACGACAGCTGTTATCTGTGCAGGTGTGCTGTCTTTTGGAATGGGGACATTCCAACTAGCGGAGGCAGCAGAACCGGCTGTAGCCGAGACGACCCAGAATCAGTATGTAGCTTTTAAAGTCACCGTGGATTCTGGCAGCGTTAAGGGCAACGACACTAACACTAACACATTCAATGGCGCTGCTTATCACAAGGTGACCCTTTCCGACGGCAAGACCAAGTACTGGGTCCGGGATGGGTATACCCTGACAGAAGGAGAAGCAGAGAAATACACTACCCTGTCCCGGACGGACAGCCGATTCGATGTGGCCTATACAGGCAGCGGAGAACAGCCGGCGGATATACTGTCTAATATCACTTCGGCTGTTTCCTCTACAGGTGTCTCCACCAATGTGGGAGAAACACTGAATCAGGTCACAGCCAGTGCCTTTGAAGGACTGAGTCAGGGCGGGGGTACCCAGGTGCCCGGAAACTGGGATTACATCATCTATGATCCCACCTGGGAAGGGCATACCAAGGCAAATACTTCCAGCCGTACCTATTATAAGGACGGCTATGCGGACATGTATAACGGATCCACCAGCTCCACCAGTTCTCCTCTGGGCTTTGTGACTACTACTGATGCTAATACCAAGCTGGTGTGGGACGGGGCCTTGAATAAGTACACCTACAATGGCCATGCAGTGGATACTAACCATCTGTATGTGATTGGAGGCAAGCTGGGCGTGTTCACCAATTATGACAAGTCTGAAGTCTATACGGGAACCGTGTACGGTGCCAACAACGAAATCCTCATGACGGCCATGAAGGACGGGAGCTACTACAGCTATTGGGCGGCTCCTGTGACGGATCCCAATGCCACCCTGGCCACCTATACGGTAGCGGACTACAACAAGGATCTGGATACCCTCAAAGACAATGATGTAGCGCTGTATCACAATGACATCAAATCGATGGATCTGGCCAAAGGGGGCACTACGGCCAATCCCAGTCTGATCATTACGGCCATGCGGAACGGAAACGGCACGGCCCAGGCGGTGGACGGGGCCATCACCGTTACCGGCGGGGGCGGCACCAACGGTCAGGATACCACGGTCACCTTGTCCAACACCACCAATGGATCCACTGTGTCCCAAATCTTCACCACCGGGTCCAAAGTGACGGCCAATACCACCGCCGCTCCTTCCGCCGCCACGGAAATGAAGAGCCTCACCATCAACGGCACCACCTATGCCACGGATCTAAAATTCGGCGGGGATAACCATGCTTCCACCACCCTTACCAAGAATCTCAGCGAAGAACTAGATATCCTGGGGGGAGCGGACAGCACCAAACTCACAGATGGCAACATCGGGGTCAACGCTTCTGACGGCACCCTGAAGGTCCAGCTGGCCCAGAACGTGGATCTCACCAGCGCCGGTTCCCTGACCGTGGGGAATACGAAAATCGACACCAGCGGCCTGACCATCACCCATACGGACAGCTCCGGGGCCAGCAATAAAGTGATCCTTACGGGCAGCCAGGTCTCCATGGGGGGCAACCAGATCACCAACGTGGCTTCCGGAGGCGATGTTGGCACCAATGGAGCCAACATCAACGACATCATCCGGGTGTCCCAAGCCAAGAACATTGCCACTGGGGACAAGAATATCACTGTGACCTCTTCTACGGATACCAGTACCAATGTGCGGACCACCACGGTGGAGCTGAATGATACGGTGACCTTGGGCAGCAATGCCGCCAACCAGGTGACTTTGGACGGGACCAAGGGCACAGTTTCCATCGGGAATACCGGGGATACTTCCAGCAAAAATGCCATCCAGCTGGACGGCACGGCTGGCACGGCCAAAGTAGGGGCCATCACCATCGGTCAGCAGGCTTTCGAATACAACTACAAACAGCCTGTTTACGATGAAAAAGGAACTATGACCGTATCCACCGTGACCGGTCAAACCAGCGGCACTTTTCTCACCGGTCTTTCCAACACTAACTGGACCCCGGGGAACTATGTAAGCGGCCGGGCGGCTACGGAAGATGAACTGGAACAGGCGGGGCGCCATTTCCTGAGTATCAAAACCGGTACCGATACCAATGGCACCACCATTGCGGAAAACATACTTCCCAACTATTATAATGATGGCGCCACCGGCACCTATTCCCTGGCTTTCGGCGTGAATACCAAGTCCAGCGGCAATTATGCTACTTCCATGGGCATCAATTCCACCGCCAGCGGCTTGGGAGCCATGGCAGTGGGCTATGGCTCTACGGCTGCGGGTACAGAATCTGTGGCTGTAGGCACGGAGAATAATGCCAGCGGCAATTTTTCCGTCGCTTTGGGCGTAGGTTCTAATGCAGGTACGGCCAATACAGATACGTCATCCACTGCCAATGGAGCTGCTGTAGCTGTAGGTTTCCAGGCTTCGGCTGCCAATACGGGCAGTTCTGCCTATGGGTACCATGCCCAGGCAACGGCCGATGAAGGTACGGCTCTTGGTGTGTCTTCCGTTGCCAATGTGGAAGGCGGCGTGGCTGTAGGCGCCCACTCCATCGCGGATGTGGCGAAAGGAGCCAAAGGCTATCTGGCGGGCGACAGTGATACGTCCACTACCTGGGTCTCCACGGCAGGGGCTATGTCCCTGGGCGGCAATACCAAGGATGAAAACGGCAATGCCATCACCGTTTCCCGTCAGCTTATCAATCTGGCCGCCGGTACCAATGATACCGACGCTGTCAACGTGGCCCAGCTGAAAGCTGTAGAAAGCGAAGGCTTGAATTTCCAGGGGAACAATACGGATACCACTGTCCACACCAACCAGGGCGGAACCCTCCAGATCCAAGGCAGTGGTACCAAGGCATCTACGGAATATTCCGGAGAAAATATCCTGGTCACCGGGGTCAGCGAAACGGCCGATGACGGGAAGACGGTTACCACCAAACTGAATATCGGCCTGGACAAGAACATCCGGGTGGACAGTGTGACGGCCGGTCAGGCCACCACCGATTCCGTGCAGGGTTATGCCGGTTCTGTGAAAATCGTAGGGCCCAATTCCGATAGTACGAAGTATGTGGCGACTTCCCTGGGAGTGGGGTATGGCACCAATGATGTAAGTGGTACCAATATCAACCGGCTCCAGTATATCGATGGGGGCGGTACCATCAGACATGCGGTAGCGACCTTGGATGATGGGCTGAAGCTGGCTGGCGACACAGGTTCAGGCACAGTGAAGCTGGATAATACGCTGACTGTTTCCGGTGGAGAGACCAACGCTTCCAACCTGTCTTCCGGAAAGAATATCGGCGTCACGGCCAGTGACGGAAAGCTTCAGATCCAGCTGGCCAAGAATCTGACCGGACTCAGCTCGATTACAGCGGGTACGGTGGTCATGGGCAGTCAAAGTGACGGCAGTGATGCTACGAAGACAGGCAATTACGTAACCGGCCTGGACAACAAGACCTGGACCGTAGGCACCACCCAGGCCGTCAGCGGCCGGGCGGCCACGGAAGACCAGCTCCAGAGTGTGTCCGATGCGGTGAGCACCAACCAGACAAATATTGCCACCAATACGGCGACCATTGCCCAAGGGTTGAACTTTACCACTAACACCACCGATGCTTCCAGCACCACAGGCTACAAAGTGGTGAACAAGGCGCTGGGGGATACGGTGTCCATCAAGGCCCATGATGCCCAATCCGGCCACACCTATACCACGGACAATCTGACCACTTCCATCGATGACAGCGGAAATATCACCATTGCCATGGATACCCAGCTGACGGCGGACAAAGTGACCGTGGGAACCGGGAGCAAGGCCCTGACCCTGGATGGATCCAACGGCACTTTGACCACCGGATCTTCTACATTGAACGGCAGCGGACTTTCCCTCACCGGCGGTCCCAGTATCACCACCAGCGGCATCAGTGGCGGCAGCAAGCAGATCACCAGTGTAGCCAGCGGTGCCAGCGGTGTGGATACGGCCGGGAAAGCCGTCTATGGAACGGCAGATAATGCGGCCAACATCGGCGATGTGAAGACCATCGCCAGCCAGATGGTCACCGTAAGCAAGGACAGCACCAAAAACAATACGAAGGTCACCAAGACCACCAAGACGGATGGCACCGTGGATTATGAAGTGGCCCTGAATGATACCCTGACTCTGGGGGACAATGGGTATGCGGTACTGAACGGCACCGCCGGGACCCTGTCCCTGGGAACCCTGCTGTTCATGGATGGAATCAATGGCTACGGGACCATCGGCAGCCTCCATCTGGGGAATTATTCCGGTACGGACAGCACCTGGACCTTGACGGACAATAAAAATGGAAAGGTGGCAGCCGGCACCTATCTGACCGGTCTCACCAATACTTCCTGGACCACCGCGGACCCCACCTATGTGAGCGGCCGGGCGGCCACGGAAGATGAGCTGGCCGCCGTTTCCTCCACCGTGAATGCCGGCTGGAAAGCCCAAATCAACGGTACTACGGATGTGAAGACTGTTACACCCACCGATAATACCCTGAACTTTGTGGCAGGAGATAACATCGCTCTTACGCAAAACGGGGATATCCGGATTGCTACCACTCCCAATGTGGACTTTACCACGGTCCGGGTAGGCGGCACCAGTGGCACCGACGGTACCTACACCGGAGGCATTTACCTGGGCAGCCAGGCCGGCGGCGGAGCCAACAACGGCACGGGATTCTACATTACAGGGCTCCAGAATACCAACTGGGACGCCAATTCCATCGTCAGCGGCCGGGCGGCCACGGAAGATCAGCTCCAGAAAGCCATTACCGAAGTACAGACCGGTACCCTGGCCAGCGACAACTTTGTGACGGACGGGGCGGCCGCGGATGATACCAACAACCCGGGACAGCTGAAAGTGACCCTGAATGAGAAAAACGGCAATTCTGTCAATGTTTCCGGCCTCCACGATTACTATGTGACCGGGGGCAGTGTTTCCACGACTGCAACTACGGCAGATGATGGAACTACATCTACTGCCGCTACCCTGACCCTGAACAAAAACAATGGCACCAGCGTGGATGTGGATCTATCCAGCCTGTCCAACATGGATTACCATCTGGTGGAAAATTCCGCTTCCGGTTCCAATGGAGCTTATTCCGTGGACGCCAACGGGGATGTGACCCTGACGGTAGCGAGCTCCACCGATCCCACAGGGAAGGAAATCACCATTTCCGGCCTGGCCAGCAAGACGGCATTGGAACAGGGCCTGACCTTTACTGCCAGCGCTCTGGCGGACGGTGCCACATCCCTGACCCATACGGCCCAGCTGGGGGATACCATCGGCATTTACGGGGGCGAGAAACAGAAGGACCATACCTACAATACCAACAACATCACCACCACCATCAGTGATAAAGGGGATATCCGGGTGCTCCTGGATGATAACCTGACTGCCACCAGTCTCACCGCCGGTTCCAAGACCACTGATGATGCCGCCGGAGTGGATGGCAGCGTCATGGCCACCGGCCAGGGCGGGGCTTATCTGAAAATGAACGGGGCGGATGGTTCCCTGCGCATGGGGGACGCCAGCGGGAATTTCGCCGCCATGGTCCAGAACTATGGGGGACCCAAATTTCTAGACAGCACCGCGGCCGGTTCTCCCCGAATCCAGTACTGGGCCGCCAGCGCCGGCCAGACAGAAAGCGACGCTTCCCAGACCCTCTATACCCTGGCGACCCTCAATGATGGGCTCCAGCTGGCGGGTGACAGCGGTACCGGATCTGTGGCTTTGGACAAGACCCTGACAGTCACAGGCGGGGCCACAGCTTCTTCTGACCTTTCTTCTGGCAGCAATATCGGAGTGACGGCTTCCGGCAGCACTCTCCAGCTCCAGCTGGCCAAGAAGCTCACCGGACTCACATCTATTTCCCTGGGGAATGACATGGTGCTGGGGAACCAGACCAGCGGCTCTGCCACCGGGGATTATCTCACCGGACTGGACAACACCACCTGGAGCGGGACGCCTGTCTCCGGACGGGCTGCTACGGAAGACCAGCTGGCCAGCGTCAGCACCAGCCTGAAGAGCAAAACCACCGGGGGCTTTGGCCTTACGGCGGATGTGGCGGACAGCACCGGCAGCAAAGATGTGAAACAGGACCTGGGAAGCACCATCAAGATTACGGCAGCCGACGATGATAACCTGACCACCACGGCTGATACGACTGATACAGCCATCAAGCTGGCTCTCAGCAAAAACCTGAAGCTCACATCTGCCACCTATACGGATACGGAAGGAAATACCACGTCCGTAACCGGCACGGGGATCACCATTGCCAAGGCCGGTTCCACCGAGGGTGGAAGGGTGTCTCTGACCACCACCGGCCTGGACAACGGGGGCAGCCAGATCGTGAATGTGGCGAGCGGACTGGGCGCTACAGCATTGTCTGATGCCACGGGAGACACCTTGAACCATGCGGCCACCATTGGAGACTTAAAGGCAGCAGCCCAGGGGGCGACGGACAGTTCCGATGCCAAAGGCCTGAACTTTGTGGGGAACAGCAATCCTTCGGACAGCTCCGGCAATACGACAGCTCTCCATGCTGATTTGGGCGGCACCGTATCCATCCTGGGTACGGGCACCGATGAGGATGCCAATTATTCCGGCCGCAATGTGAAGGTCATCAACAAGAACAATGCCCTCTATGTGGAACTGGACAAGGATCTGGAAGCCCGGTCCATGCAGGTGGGCTATGGCGAAAGCGGCAATGATATCCAGGGCCAGCTGCTCCTGTACGGACCCAACAGCGACAACACCTATTCCAACCTGATCGTGGAAAGCCAGTATATGGATGGAAAACCCTATCTGACTAATACCACTTCCAAGGGCGATAAACGGCTTGTTTACAAAGATGGAACGGATGATGCCATCCATACGGTAGCCACCATGAGTGATGGCCTGAAGTTCAGCGATGACAACGGCAGTACAGCGGCGGTTACCCTGGGGAGTACGCTGGCTGTCACCGGCGGTGCTGCCCAAGATAAACTGGCCAAAGACACTAACAACAAGCTGGTTACCGGGAATATCGGCGTGGTGGCTGCAGAAAATGCCGATGGTACCAGCGGCAGCCTGACCTTAGCGCTGGCCAGGGACATCAACCTGGGAAGCCAGGGAAGCCTTACGGCAGACAGCACGAAAGTGGGATATCAGACGGCCACCACGAAAATCAGCCAGAAAAATGAAACCGGCAATTACGTCACTGGCCTCACCAATACCTCCTGGGACGGGACCGATTATGTCTCCGGCCGGGCGGCTACGGAAGACCAGCTGAATGTGCTGAGCACCCAGCTGAAAGACAATCTGGCCAACAGCACCTACAGCATCACCGCCGGAGGTTCTGGAAATACAGGTGCGGATACGGTGACGGCCAAATTGGGGACCGGCACCATCCGGATCTTCGGGGATGCCCCGGTAGTGACCAGCGGCGGTGACGGGGATGGTTGGGACCGGAGCAAGGCCAACATCCTCACCAAGGTGAAATATGACAGTGCCAACAACAGTTATGTTTCTGTGGAACTCCAAGATCATCTGGAAGTGGGGGTCCATCAGGTCACCGATGCCAGCGGCAATGTGACCACGGAAGGTGTGGACGGGACCATGCAGTTCAAGGGTTCCGGCAGTTCAGAAGTGAACATCAGCGGGGACAATGGCATCACCCTGACCCATATCCGGTCCGACGGCAACCCGGCCGCTTCCAGTGTCCGGATCATCGGTCCCAGCGAAAGCGATGGGAAAGACCTGAACGGAGCCATGTCCATCACCACCTTCAACCAGACTGCTAAAACCACTGATTCGGCGGCCAGTATCTACGGGGAAAGCGGGGAAGGCCATCTGTACCTGAACACGGTGAATCCGGGAGAAGGCCAGGGGAATGCGGCCGGTCTGGGGGCTTCTGCCGATGTGGTGGCCCAGTACGGGGCAGCCAGCCTGAATGCAGAGAAAAATGACAGCCCCAGCTCCGGCGGCGCTGCCGGGACACCCATCATGACCCGGCTCACCTATACGGACCAGAGCGGCAAGACCCATCAGGCGGCCACCATGGATGATGGTCTGCTCCTTACCGGGGACAGCGGCACCGTGACCCGCCTCCTGAACAGCACTTTGAAACTGTCGGGAGGGGTAACAGATAAAGACAAACTATCTGACGGGGTCAATCTGGGCGTGGTGGCCAATGCAGCCGGTGACGGTTTCGACATCAAACTGGCCAAAGATCTGACCGGGCTTGACTCCATCACTCTGAACGGCGGGCTGAAGATCAGCGGCAGCACGGCCGGGGCCAATACCATTACCGGATTGTCCAATACCACCTGGAACGGAACGGCAGTATCCGGCCGGGCGGCTACGGAAGACCAGCTCCAGGCAGCGGTGGCCGGTGTCACCGCTGCCTCCAAAGGCGGCGGCTTCGGACTCACCGATGATGCAGGGAAGGCCGCCAGGGCAGACCTGGGCGGCACGGTAGGTATCCATGGGGACCGTAATATTACTACGTCTGTTTCCTCTGATGGCAAGTCCATCAATGTCGGCCTGAACAAGGATGTGGATTTAGGAAATGACGGTTCCATCAAGGCCGGAGGCGTAACCATAGACAGCTCCGGTATCGATGCAGGGAGCAAGAACATCACCAATGTGAAGAGCGGCATCATCAATCACGATGCCAGCGACAATACCAACGCCGCCAATATTGGTGATGTGAAGAGTATTGCCAGTGATGCGGCCAATGCAGCCGTATCTGGCGGCCGCGTCTTCCAGGGTGACGATGGGGATGACAATACAGTTACTGTGGGCATGGGGACAGCCCTGAAGCTTACCGGAGGCCAGACGGATACCGCGAAACTGACCGATGGGAACATCGGAGTGGTGAAGAACGCTGATGGCGACGGCCTGAACATTAAATTGTCCAAGGAGCTTTCCGGTCTTACCAGCGTCACCGCAGGAAACAGCACCCTGAACAACGAGGGCCTTACCGTCAATAACAGTGCCGGATCCGCTGGGACCACCGTAACCGGAAGCGGCATCAAGATCGCGGCCAACGGGGAGAATACCCATGCAGTGGAAATCAGCAACAGCAACGTCTCCCTGGGCGGCCAGCAGATCCATGATGTGGCGGCGGGGACGAAACCCACCGATGCGGTGAATGTGAGCCAGCTCGGCGGCGTAGTCAATGGCGTTACCAATGCCATCAATACTCTGGGCAACCGCATGAATCGTGTCGGTGCCGGGGCATCGGCATTGGCGGCCCTGCATCCGTTAGAATTCGATCCTGATGAAAAATGGGATTTTGCAGCCGGATTTGGTCATTATAAAAATGCCAATGCAGCGGCACTGGGTGCCTTCTACCGTCCCAATGCAGATACGATGGTCAGCATCGGAGGCAGTTTCGGCGGCGGGGAAAACATGCTCAATGCCGGTGTAGCCTGGAGAATCGGTAAAGGTACGACCATGACGACATCGCGGGTAGCGATGGCAAAAGAAATTCAGAAATTGAAGGCCGTCGTCGAACAGCAGAATGAAAAACTACAGGAAAATGATACCCTTCGTGCCCAGGTAGAAAAACAAGATAAAGAAATCGCTGAATTAAAAGCCATGGTTCAGCAATTAGCGGCAAAACAATAGAATAGCCAGTCTGAGCAGGTCTGTTGTACCTACGGGTGCAGCAGACCTGTTTTGCATTCAGAGTATTTTGCCATAAAACGATAATAAGGCGTAAAGTATATAATATTACTGGAACAGACTGATTTATTGCATGACCCGACAGGCGTGATATAATAGTAATATGACAATAAATATTTATTATTAATAATCAATAATATGTGCATAAAAATTTAATAATAATAAGACTGTCCTTGCCCGGCAAGAACGGGCTGAAAGGAGATATAATATGAAAACAAATCGTTATTAAAAGGACAGAAAAAGAAACTGCACCTGTCAAAAACAGGCCATATTAGCTCTGCTCGTGTGTCTGAGCCTGTCAGGGAGCGTATCCCTGGCGGCAGATCCTTCCGCACAGGATACGGGCAGAACTTATGATTATGTGAATAAATGGAGCGGAGATGCCACAGAAGGGAATCACATTACGGTAAAGCATCTTCAGGGCTGGAATCAGGATAAGGTGACGGTCGGAACGGATGCCACGAATCAGGTGATCATTGAAGACTACGGGGGAGGCAATGGCGGGGATGCTACGGTCCTCGGGAAAAACATTTCTTTTACGGATGGGTTCAACACGGGCGGTCTCATTACAGCCGGAAATGCCGTTACGGACAGTCTTTCGGCGGCAACCGTCAATGCCATGCAGCCATGGGGACAGAGTGCAGGGGGGACGGTGAATATGGATGGCAGGACTATCTCTATTACCGGCAGCCAGGGAATCAATGCTGCTAACGGCAGTACCATTAACCTGGGAACACAATATATGACCGGGGACCTTCATATCCAGTCTCTCGGCGTATCCGGCTCCAGTACAGTGAATATCGGTAACGCCAATGCCGGGGACATCACCATCGATGAATTCGGAGTAGGTGGGACCCAGGCTGCTTCCACGGGAGAAACACAATTGAATACCATCACTGTTTCCGGGAACAATCTGTCCATTGGAAATACTAAGGCTTCTGAATCCAATGCCCAGGTGACCTTCAACGCCCGGGGCAATGTGACTGCCAAAAACGGACTGGTCATGACCGGATCCTACCTTCCCAGCTCTGCTCCCTTTGCCTCCGTCACGGTGAATGCCGGAGGAAATGTGAAACTGGGGGAATATGGCCAGACTTCCAGTCCCTGGGACCGCAATGCTGCTCTGGCCGCTGTGGGGGGCCATGCCAGAATCGATGTGACTGCTGCCGGAAATGTGGATGCTTCCGGGGATTTCTCCGTGACCAGCGATGGCAGCGTCAAGGTGAAGGCCGCAAATATCTCTTCGGATGGGCTGCTCCATGCCACGGGGAAAGATGCCAGCCTGACCCTTATTGCAGAAAATCCAAATGGAAATAAGGGCGACATCAAAGCACAGGAACTTCAGGTAGACAACAGTGGAACCGCCTCTCTTACGGGGAAGACCATTACCCTGACTCCGGATGCGGATGGTAGTTACTTCCACCGGTCCCTTCACGTGACGGACTGTGACGTGAACATGGATGCCGATGAAATCAATCTGGCTTCTGGAATTCAGTTCAACGGGGCAGCGGAACTCAATCTGAAAGCAGCCAGCAAACTGACCATAGGAAATGCCCTGAATGAAGATTCCTATGATACCAGCGCCATCCGTCTTGCTTACGGTGGTAATGGAGAAAATGGCACAGGGAAACTTTATGCCGGTGGCAATGGAACCGATATAAAGGTCAATGGTTCCGTGGCCGTGACAGGGACCTCTGATCAGGATGAACTGGCCTGGTTCAACGGAAAGAATCTGGTCTTCAATGCTTCCAAGACACCTTCCTTCAGTGATAATCCCTACAGCGATTTGTATAATGCCGTGGCACTGGATTTTACGGATTCCCGGTTCTGGTCCGGCAATGATGACACTACGGAAACGACTACAGTAAACGGCCATATTCTCACCAACGGATCCAATGCCTTCGTACTACAGGGCAGCAAGGCCGTTACGGTAAATGGCCTGAAAGGAGATTTCGAAAATAATAAGAATGCCTTTTCCCTTACTGACCGGGGCAGTTCCTCCATTCAGATAGGCGATGAAGATACGGCCCAGACCACGGTGAACGGGGAAATTGTCACGGGCGTGGATACGGTCCTGTATGTAGGCGGTAAGAATGTCCTCCTCGATAATGCCGGTCATACGGCTCTCTATGCCAATGCCAGCAGTAAATCTGTGGAAATTGGCCGGACGACTCCTGAAGGAAGCACGTCCGATTCCATTGCCATAAAAGGGCGGCTGCTGATAAACGGCGTTTCCTGTATGGATGTGATGGGGAAGAACATCACCATCACAGACGGGGCGGCTCCCGACAGCGGGACCCTGGGTACCACGGTGAAGACCAATGAGGACGGCACTTCCACGGACCCGGACAGCAACACTCACGATGCTTTGGTAATCCAGAGTGCAGCGGATAATGCCCTGGTCATCGGGGAAGCTGATTCCAATGTCAGCATTGACGGCCGGCTGGTAGGCCTCGATGGAGGATATTCCGTGGATGGCGATATCATCCATATCTATGAAGGAACCAATAAAAATCAGAACCTGATCCTGACCACTGGTGGTGCTGTGAACCTGGGCCATGACGGGACAAGTCTGCTTCAGATTGACGGCGGCATCTGGGCATTGGGGGATAGCACCAATGCCGTGAATCTCCAGGGCCAGAACCTCCTCATCGACCCGGCCAGCGGCATGCGGGCTGTACAGGCCAATGCCATGCCCGTGACCATAGGAGACAATGCCACGGAAAATGCCGTGGTGAATGGAGAAATCTGGTCCGTTTCCCAAAAGGCTCCCATTACTCTCGATGCCAGCAGCTACGATCTTTCCGCCAACGGCAGCACCTATGCGGCCCGGTCTTCCGGAGGCGGCTCCGTTACTATCGGCCATGATGGCAGTACCGGGAGTATCGACGGAGTTCTGACAGCCGATGCTGGCAGTTCTCTGGAAGCGTACCTTCAGGGAAATGGGTCCCTGCTGGATGGAACCATAGAGGATGAAAATCTCGATTATGGCATCAGTTCTGATGCAGGGATTACCCTTCATCTCAACGACGGTGCCGTCTGGAATCTGGATGGCGATTCCAAAGTTACCAGACTTCAGGCCGATAAGGGGATTATCCATCTGAATCAGAATACAACTGACCAGAGCCTGTATACAGGGAATTTCGCCGGGGATGGAGCCACTGTCTATATGGGTCATGAAGGCAATACGACACAGAATGACCGTCTCTATGTCAAAGGCTCTCACACGGGGAAGACAGAACTGCAGCTCCATGCCGTGAACGGCATCTGGACTGATGGCGCTATCGGCTCTGTTCTGGCCAGTGTGGGCGATGAACAGGGAAGTTTTTATGTACCCGATACAGAGGACCGGCTGTTCTTTCACCGTACTCTCCTGGATACGCATGAAACGGGCCGGGGAGACGATGTGACGGACGGATATAACACCGACTGGTACATTAAAGGCTTTAAGAAACTGCCCACTGATGACCATGGTAAGTATACCCATACGGTGCGGGGCATCATGGGAGCCGATGGGATTAATTACCATATCTGGCGCACAGAACAGGACACACTCTTCCGCCGCATGGGTGACCTGCGTAAAGGAGAACCTGGGCAGGAAGGCATCTGGGCCCGGGTAAAAGGGACATCCATCCGCCGCAACGGACAGTTCCCCTTTGAAGACCGGTATACGACCTATGAAGTAGGCTATGACCAGCTGGCAGGCCACAGCGATACACAGGATCACTATCAGGGAATCGGCTTTGGCTATACGGAAGGCAGGGGGTCTTATTTTGGCAGTCGCAGCGATACGAACAGCTACGCTCTGGGATGGTATGATACGCGGATCCGCAAAGACGGGACCTATCTCGATCTGGCCTTGCGTCTGCACCGGCTGACCAATAAACTGATTGCCCATGATGGCATCAGCGGCCACGGCGATAATACGGGCCTTTCCTTTGGAGCAGAATACGGATACAAAAAAAAGCTGGGACATGGCTGGTTCGTCGAACCCCAGGTACAAGGCACTCTTGGCTGGCTGAGCGAGGCATCATGGTCTATGGGAAATGGTGTAACCGTCGATGAACAGGATATCCGCAGCGCCGTCGGCCGGGCCGGACTCCGGGCCGGATACGAAAGCAGCAGGGCCCAGGTTTTCTTCAAGGCTAACTGGTACCATGAATTCGGCGGTTCTGGACAGGTACACCTCAGCGATGATGAAGGGGATTTGTTCCTGAACCGGGATTACGGCGACACGTGGTTTGAATACGGTCTGGGTGCATCGGCACAGATCGGAACGGCGACCCAATTCTATGCGGACGTAGAACGGAGCAGTGGCGGCCAGTTCCATAAAGACTGGTCTTGGGATGCCGGCATCCGCTGGAATTTCTGATAAGATGGCTTAATAGATACTAAATGTGTTTCAGGCATACGGGTAGACAATATCCGTATGCCTGTTTTGGTATAGGTTAACACTATGTCCGGCCTTTATTAAAAGAAAAATTGTTGATATACTGGTTGTTGTAATTATGACAGGCATTTTCACTATATTTTATTAGTTTTGAACAGAGAGGAGAGTTTATGACTATACAACTGAATAAAACACTCATAGCGGCTGCCATCATGGCCAGTATCAGCAGCGGACTGCTGTCGCCCGCCCAAGCAGCGGAGCGCCCTGCAGAAAGCTATACCTGGATGCACCGGGAGTCGTCATCATCGACGGTAACAGTGGAAGAGACCCATGAAAAAAGCAGTCGCACGATCACCCATTCCGATGTAAGTATACATACGCCATCTGCTTCGGGCACAGGGGCTGTCCTTTTTCCCTATATAGCGAAAAATAAACTGCCTGCTCCTGTGCAGTCTTTACGGGAAAACATACGCAATGAATACAGCCTCAATTATGAACAGGGCGTTCTGGCCCGCTATAAAGAAAATGGAAAATGGGGCCTGTTAGGAACGGATGGTACGGTTTTACTGCCAGCGTCGTATAAGAAGTTATCTTATGCCGGGCAGGGCGTTTTTTTATCGGTAAAAGGGAATAAAACAGCTTATATTGATAAGACGGGGACTGCCGTGGCCTTGCCAGTATCAGAAAATGAAAGCGGTGGGCCCGTATTTTTTCAGGAAAAAGGCCGGTATGGTATCCGTGACGCCAATGGTATCGTGGTGTCTGAGCCGGTATATAAGGAAATTCTGACACCTTTTAGCGAAGGCATTGCCTTTGTACGGGATGAAAATGGCCGTAAGATTGCCATTGACCGCTCCGGTAAGGAACTATTTGCCGTGCCCTATGACAGGATATTCCCGTATCATGACGGACTAGCAGAATACCAGCGTAAAATCAATCATTTTAACTGGGGACTCCTGGCAGGAGCGCTCGTCGGCTCAGACGTAAACCGTGGTTATTATGGTGGCGAAATAGAACCGCTGACCTATGACGGCGTGAAACGGGGATATATTGACCGGACCGGCCGGATAGTTATCGACAGCCGGTTAGATGAAGTTTATCCTATGACAGCCTGGGGGACATTTGTCAAAGATAAGGGACTGCTGGCTTTTATTGGCAGAGATGGAAAGTATATTATTGAACCGGGCCGGTACGAAGTAGGGCCAGGAATGATGGATGACTGGAATGGCATGGTGTCATTAAAAGATAAAGAATCAGGTGGACTAGGCGTATTCAGCCTGTCTGATGGACGACAAATCCTTCCTTTCCAATACGAAAAGGTTGATTTTTTAGGGGCTGACCGTATGTTTCTGAAGCGGGGGAATCAGTGTTTCCTGGTAAACCAGGAAACAGGTCAGGTAGTTCACTACTGGCAGGAAACGGTGAAAATCGTGCCGTATCTGGCGGAGCCCTATGCCTGGTGTCAGATAGGTAAGAAGTACGAAATTATTGATGCGGAAGGGAAGACGGTATATACGGCTCCTGAAGGGGGAATAAAGGTCGTTTCGTCCTTCCGCCATGGTGTCAGTGCCGTCAAGTCAGGTGATGTCTGGGGCATCCTGAACAGTAAAGGAGAATGGCTGATCCGGCCGCAGTATAAAGAAATAGAAATTTTATAAGGTCATATATAAATAGCAGGGGCTGCCTTTTTAAGACAGCCCCTGCTGATTGTCAGGATGAAAATTATTTATCAGTGTCTTTTTTCGTTTCATAATGACGGGGAAAGATAGCCGTTACCGTCGTTCCTTTATGGAGCTCACTGGTCAGTTCCAGACGGGCATTGTTTCCCTTGGCAATGTATTTAGCGATAGAAAGGCCCAGACCGGAACCTCCCGTTTCTTTGGTACGAGAGGAATCAACCCGGTAGAATCGTTCAAAGACCCGTTCCAGATCTTTTTTGGGAATTCCGATACCCGTATCCTGGACTTTAAAACATACCTGCTTTTCATCGGCTTCGCAGGATAAATAGATATAGCCGCCGGACGGTGTATATTTTATGGCGTTGTCGATAAAGATACGGAGCATCTGCTTGACACTGCCCGGTTCGGCGTAGATGGAAGCCTTATCGTTGCGGCCGAGGAGAATTTCCCGCTCTTCGGCAATGAGCAGAACGCCGTTATACACTTCTTCCAGTAATTCCGATGCGTCGATGACCATGAAATGTGCTTCCAGGGTACCTGTCGTCGAACGGGCAAAAAACAGGAGCCGTTCAATGAGCTGACGCATATATTCCGTTTCAGACTGGATAGCCTGAATGCTTTCATCGAGGACTTTCGGGTCTTCTTTTCCCCAGCGGTCCAGGAGATTGATATAGCCGCTGATGACGGTAAGGGGAGTGCGAAGCTCATGTGATGCATTGCTGATGAATTGCTGCTGCTGCTTGTATCCGTATTCAATGCGGTCCAGCGCCTGGTTGATAGATTGGGCCAGGTTATGGATTTCGATGCCGTTTTCCGCTTCTTTCGGAATGACGATACGCTGGCTCAGTTTGTGGACTTCAATACTTTTCAACGTTTCATTGATCAGCTTCAGGGGAGCCAGGGACTTGCGCATGAGATACATACCGGAAAAGATGGTCAGAATCAGACTGACAAGCACGGAAGCGACGAGCTGCTTGGATAATAAGGATATAAAAGCATTTTCCTTGTCGGGCACGCGGGAAAAGCGGAGATAGTACAGTTTATTGTCGGCACTGTACCATTTTTTATAATAGGCATAGGAACTCGTTTCGTTTCCCTGAATGGATTCGGGAAGGGGTATTTCGTTATTGCTCCGGACTGTATCATCAATGTACCGGTCACTCAGATTTTTGATGGTATGAGCCGGTCCGTTATCCAGAATCAACCGGCCGGCAGCATCATATACCTGGAGATTGACAAACGGCTGAAGGTTGGACCGGGTAAAGACTGAAGAGTCAATCTGTCCGCTCTTATCGAGATATTCCATAGCCGACTGGGCGCTGGAGTATAAATCCCGTTCAATGGAACGCCCCATGATAAAATGCACACTCGTGACGGTGATGACCGACACGATGAGCAGGATGATGAAGACGATAAACGAATAGAGGAGTACCATTTTTGCAAAAAGCGGCAGTGTAAATAGCGGCAGCCGGTGTATTTTTTCTTTAATCTTTTGCCACATAACCTACCCCACGTACGGTATGAATATATTTTTTGCTGTCTGTCTGCCCTATTTTACCGCGGATATACCGGATATAGACATCGACGACGTTGGTGTCACCGGCATAGTCATACCCCCAGACTTCTTCCAGTATTTTTTCCCGCGTCAGGACGATGTTTTTGTTGCGCAGGAGATACGTGAGCAGTTCAAATTCCTTTTTCGTCAATAGTAGTTTGCGGCCGGCAACTTCCACCTCATGGCGATCCAGATACAGAGTCATATCCTGGAGATGGAGGAAGTTTTCTGACGATTTGTCTGTGTTTCGGTCGCGGAGCAGGACGCGGATGCGGGCTAGTAGTTCTTTACTGTTGAAAGGTTTGGTCAGATAATCATTACCACCCATGTCGAGGCCGGCGACTTTGGTTTCCACATCGTCTTTGGCTGACAGGAACATGATGGGGACATTGGAGATTTCCCGCGTACGCTGACACAGTGTCAGACCGTCTACATCGGGCAGCATGATATCTAGCAGGATGAGGTCGAAATGGTTCTGGCCGATGCGTTCCATGGCCTTGGTGCCATTATATTCGATATCACACTCATATCCTTCATGCTCCAGCTCCATCTGGATGAAGCGGGCGATTTGTTTTTCATCTTCAACGATTAATATATGAGATCTTCCGCTCATTCTATCAGCTCCTTTCAGGCGAACATCTCTGCTTTCTATATTATACATTACATATGCCGCTTTTTGTACTATAATTTGACATTAACTCATATATAGAATGTTTACAATTAGAATAGGAAATAAAAAAAGTAAAATTTAATCTAATTTTAATCTTATTTTCATTTACTTTTAAAAAATACTTGGTATTATATACATGTAGAAAGAATCTACGACTTGTTGAAGATATAAGTTGTTCATATACCCCTCGAACACCCCTATCTTATATCTTTGACCATAAAGTATCGTCTTCCCCCGATGATGCTTTACCAGAAGAGAACCGGCTCCCCTCGCCGGTTCTTTTTCTACATATGAGCGAAATAAGCAGAAAAAATTTTTAAATGCCTGCCAGGCTTAATCTGTCCGAAATGGCAGGAAACTGCACTGTTACGGTCTTGATTGACATTTTAAATCATTCGTGTAATAATGGACGAGATGAAGGGAGTTACTCCCTGCTCATAATTTTCTGGAGGTGAAAAACATGCATGTAATTTCTGATGAATGCGTAAAATGCGGTTCCTGCGCAGGCGCTTGCCCGACCGGTGCTATCGAAGAAGGCGAAACGAAGTACGTTGTTACTGACGCTTGCATCGACTGCGGTTCTTGCGAATCCGTATGTCCGACCGGTGCTATCTCCGCTGAATAAGCCGATAGCTCGTTTAAAAGACCGCCGCGCCCATGTGCGGCGGTCTTTTTCTGTACGGGGGAGGAGCGAAGCCGGAAAGCCGCTTCTTGCTAGCGGGACATTTCTATGATAGGATAATGTCGGTCAGATTTTATATATTGCCTGCAGTTTTGCGGCAGGAGGGTGTTTGTGTACGTTTTTGCTATTGCACTGCTGGTAACCCTGTTAGATCAGGGCAGCAAAGTATGGATCCGTCAGTGCATGGAACTTCACGAATCGATTCCGGTTCTGCCGGGATTTTTTCATATTACGTATATATTGAATAAAGGGGCAGCTTTTGGCATTTTAGAAAATCAGCGCTGGGTTTTTCTCGCTATTGCCCTGTTGTTATTTGTGCTGTATGGCCTGTTCCGGAAAAAACTGCCTCAAAACGGCTGGGTGTATACAGGCGCCGGCCTGCTGTTGGGCGGTGCCCTGGGAAATGCCCTGGACCGGTTTTTACGGGGGGCAGTCACTGATTTCTTTGATTTCCGTATCTGGCCTGTCTTTAATGTGGCAGATATAGGTATCGTTGCCGGAGTGGCTTTGTTATTGTGGTATTGCTGGACTCATCATTCAGATTGACGGAGGAACTCATGGAAACACGGTTGTTGGAAGCATCGGCTGCTGATGCGGGTAAGCGGTTTGATGCCTATTTGTCGAAAGAACTTTCTCTTTCCCGCAGCTTTTCCCGCCAGCTCATTGAAGACGGAGACGGGACCGTCAATGGTCGGCCGGTCAAACCGAATTACCGCCTCTGTCCCGGTGACGCCATAGCAGTGCGGCTGGTCGTTCAGGAAGAACTGAAAGCAGAGCCGCAGGATATTCCCCTCGATATTCTTTACGAAGATTCCCATATCATCGTCGTCAATAAAGCCCGGGGCATGGTTGTGCATCCGGCAGCGGGCAATCCGGATGGGACGCTGGTCAATGCGCTCCTGTTCCATTGCAAAGGGGAATTATCCGGTATTAACGGCGTCATCCGGCCGGGTATCGTACACCGGCTGGATAAGGACACGTCTGGTGTCATGGTAGCGGCCAAGACGGATGAAGCACATCGTGGACTGGCAGAGCAAATCAAAGCTCATACGGCACACCGGACATACTGGGCACTCGTTCATGGCAATATCGTAGAAGAACGGGGGACTATCGATGCGCCTATCGGGCGTCATCCCAAAGACCGGATTAAGATGGCCGTAATCGTTAAAGGCGGCCGGGAAGCGGTGACCCATTTCCGGGTATTGAAACGGTTTGGAGATTATACATGGGTAGAATGCAAATTGGAAACGGGGCGGACTCATCAGATCCGTGTCCACATGGCATATATCCATCATCCCGTAGTCAATGACCCGTTGTATGGATTTAAAAAAGACCATTTTCCCATTGAAGGGCAGGCACTGCATTCTCATTGTCTGGATCTGGTTCATCCGGTTACGGGAGAGACTATGCATTTTGAAGCACCGGCACCGGCTGATTTTATGGCCTGCCTGCAGCAGGCGGAACGTCGTTAAAGTGAGGGAATATCCATGTGGAAGGTAAAGACGATTTTAATGGACGAAAAGGCTATGAGCCGGGCCATCCGCCGCATAGCTCATGAAATCATTGAACGCAATAAGGGCCTGGATAATATGCTCCTCGTCGGAATCCATACGCGGGGCGTTCCGCTGGCCAAGCGGCTGGCGGTGGAACTGGCTGCTATTGAAGGAATTCCCGTTCCCGTCTATGATCTTGATATTTCCGCGTACCGGGATGATCACCGCAAGAACAGTATCAATACGGTCAGCAGCGGACAGAACCGGTTCGATGCCGATGGCAGGACGATTGTCCTCGTCGATGATGTCCTGTTTACAGGTCGGACCGTGCGTTCGGCCCTTAACGCCATCATGGAACTGGGGCGGCCCCGTTTTATCGAACTGGCGGTCCTGGTGGACCGGGGACACAGGGAACTTCCTATCCGGGCTGATTATGTAGGGAAAAATGTTCCTACGTCGCGTCATGAAGATATTTCGGTGCAGTTATCAGAGGTCGATGGCTGCAATCAGGTGGTATTGCGGGAAGAAGTGCGCAGCTGAGTCTGCGCCTTTTTTGACGACATGTCCTTGACCTGAAGTGAACTCCATGGCGTATGATAAAGGCCATAGCGGAGGGGCGATGCCTCTGTCGTCAGAAGGAGGAATGACTCATGATACGCAGTATACTAAAAGGGATAGCCGGCCTGGCAGCTGTCCTTATCGTACTCGCCACTGCAGCCGGTGCCTATGCGGGCAATCTGGCATATAATGAATTCCGTGAAGCCCCCTGGGACCAGATTCTGGGAATACGGAATAATTCACGGCATGTAGCGCCCATACGCGTCCTGGAGAAAGAACGGCAATGGGAAGCTGTCCGTGTCAATGCCCCGGATGGGACCATTTTACGGGGAACCTACATTGCCAGCACCAGTCATTCTCATAAAACGGTTATCCTTCTCCATGGCCTGTATCAGAACCGTTCCATGTGTCTTGGGTATGTTCCCATATATCAGAACCTGGGATATAATGTCCTGCTCATTGACCAGCGGGGCCATGGAGAAAGTGAAGGAGCCCATACCGATTGGGGGTTGTCCGAACCGGAGGATATGGAAATGTGGATGCAGTGGCTCCGCAGAAAAGATCCTCAGGCTGTCATCGGCCTGCACGGCATTTCCCTGGGGGCGGCTATGGCGTTGTTGTATGCCGGCAGTGACCGTCAGCAGCAGGTGGCTTTTGTCATTGCCGACAGTTCCTATGGAAATATCATTTCTATGGGCAGAGAAAAGCTGATGGACTGGACAGGAGATAAAAACCTCGTACTCGGTTATGATCTGCTCGACCCTTTTTTCCAGGCAGCGATGCTCGTTCATACACATAAGCTCGTCTCTTCCATCGAACCGGCCCATGCCGTGCACTTTATAAAAGTACCGGTCCTGTTCCTTCATGGCAGTGCCGATACGCTGGTACCGGTCAAAACGGCGCAGAGCCTGTACGACCAGTGTGGCAGCGGACATAAATATCTTCATGTGTTTCGTGATTCGCCCCATGCGGCCGCTATTGAAACAGACCGCCGGGAATATGTGCGGACCGTGACAGATTTTTTGGAAGAAAATGTGTGACTGACTGGCAGAAAAGACGTGGCCAGTGTCCTATGAACAGTATGGTATATATTTTCTTTTTGTCTTGACGGTCGGCGGGGGCTCTGGTATCATAGAGTCAGATTTTTGCATACTACATATGGTATGCAAATTACCAATAAATGACAATATATCGGATTTTTGCGGCGTTCTATGGAGGAATCGTTATGGATGAAAAAGAATGGCTTGGCGCGGACAATCAGCTTGGCCTCGACATCTGGAAAAATAAGTACTGTAATAATGGGGAAAATTTTGATCACTGGCTGGATCGCGTCAGTGGGCATGATGCGGAAGTGGCAGAATTGCTGCAGCAGCAGAAATTCCTGTTCGGCGGGCGCATCCTGGCCAACAGGGGGTTGGAATACGAAGGGAAAAAAATCACCCTGTCCAACTGTTATGTCATGATGCCGCCAGAGGACAATATTGAAAGCATTTTTGACCGGGCAGGCAAACTGGCCCGGACTTACAGCTATGGCGGCGGCTGTGGCATCGATATTTCCAGTCTCAGTCCGAAAGGCGCGCGCATCAATAACGCAGCGAAGGAAACGAGCGGTTCCATCTCCTTTATGACCCTGTATTCGCTGGTTACGGAACTGATTGGACAGAATGGCCGCCGTGGCGCCCTCATGATTTCGATTGACTGCAGCCATCCCGATGTCATTGATTTCATCAAATTGAAAACCGATTTGAATAAAGTGACCAAAGCCAATATATCCGTCCGTCTGAGCGATGAATTTATGCAGGCCGTAAAAGAACATAAGACGTTCCGCCTTCATTTTACGCGTCAGGAAACGGGGCAGACTATCGAAACGATGGTCCAGGCCGCCGATGTCTTTCACTTGCTGGCAGAAACGAACTGGGACTATGCAGAACCGGGGGCTCTTTTCTGGGACCGCATCCGGAACTGGAACCTGCTGGCCAATACGAAGGAATTTTCTTTTTCCGGTGTCAATCCCTGTGCGGAAGAACCGCTGCCGGCGGGCGGATCCTGTCTCTTGGGCAGTATGAATCTGGCTCAGTTTGTCCAGCACCCGTTTACGCCCGATGCGGCGTTTGACTTTACGGAATTCAAACGGTGTGTCACTATTGCCGTCCGGGCCCTCAATGACGTGCTGGAAGAAGGACTGCCCCTGCATCCCCTTCAGGAACAGCGCGACAGTGTACAGCAGTGGCGCCAGATTGGTCTGGGAATCATGGGCTTGGGCGACATGCTGATTAAGATGGGTCTGACTTATGGCAGTCCCGAAGCCGTGGCATTTTGCCATGAAATAGGCTTTGCCATGGCTGATACGGCTATTGCTGCCTCGGCACAGCTTGCCAGCGAGCGGGGCGCATACGATATGTGTCATGTGGAAGAAATCATGAATACGCCTTATTTCCAGGCCAACACGACAGAAGAAACGGCGGCACTGGTCCGCCAGTACGGACTGCGCAATTCCCAGCTCCTGACTATTGCCCCTACGGGAACGCTTTCGACGATGCTGGGGATTTCTGGTGGCATCGAACCGATTTACGCTAATTATTATGAACGGAAAACGGAATCGCTCCACGGTTCAGATGTGTATTATAAAGTCTATACGCCTATTGTAGAAGCTTATATGAAAGAACATCATCTGACCGATGATGGACAGCTTCCGGATTATTTTGTCACGGCGCTGACTCTTCCCTATCAGGAACGGATTGCCATGCAGGCGGCCTGGCAGGAACATATCGATGCGTCTATCAGTTCTACCGTCAATGTGCCCAACAGCTTTACAGTAGAAGATACAGAACGCCTGTACCTGCTGGCCTATGAAAGCGGCTGTAAAGGCGTGACGATTTTCCGTGATGGCTGTAAACGGGCCGGCATCCTTACGACTCACGTCGATGAAAAAACAGTGCCCGTTGCCGGAGACGGATTAGGACGTGGTGAAATCGTCGCTATCGATGATGATGTCATCGGCAAGAAGCGCAAACTGGTTACGGGCTGCGGCAGTCTCCATTGTATTGCGTTTTTTGATACGGAAACAGGCGCTTTGCTAGAAACGTATCTCAGCAAAGGATCGACAGGCGGTTGCAATAATTTCATGATTGGCCTGTCCCGCATGATTTCTATCAGTGCCCGGGCAGGGATTGATATTTATACTATCATTGACCAGCTCAATTCGACGGGGAACTGCCCGAGCTATTCGGTCCGCCGTTCTACCCGGGGCGATACGAGCAAGGGATCCTGCTGCCCCATGGCAGTAGGCAATGCCCTCCTTGATATGTACAATGAGGTACAGAATGAGCTTCATGCCGGCAATGAAAAGCCGAAGAAGGTAAAACCGGTTAAACCGCGGGCGCGGGACAAGGTACGGGCCGAAAATATTTTCTGCCCCCAGTGCGGTGAACCCCTGGTCTTCGAAGGGGGCTGCAATACGTGCAAAAACTGTGGCTGGAGTAAGTGCTATTGATGATGCTTCCCAATAGCCGGCATCAGACTCTGGGCTGTGAGTTTAAAGAAGAAAACACCAGCCAGGAGACCGGTGTGATGCATACGTTGGGGAAGTGCATGTTTAGATGAAAAATGTCTTGACAGGCAGGGCGTTTGTGTTTATAATGGACTCAATTTCACAGAGGCGATGATAGAGAAGCAAACTGTACAGGCTTTCAGAGAGCTGCCGGATGGTGTGAGGCAGCAGACTGGCAGGGCGTTCCGCTCTGGAGCTGCAAATGACGAATTTGACGGGTCCGCCCGGTACAGCGGTCAGAGTTGGCCGTATGGCAAGTTGGGTGGCAACGCGGGATTCAGACTCCCGTCCCTTGAGTGGGACGGGAGTTTTTGTTTTCCAGCCGGCGGCAAATTGGGTGGTACCGCGAGAAAGGAGAAGCTCGTCCCAAAGAGAGAGCTTCTCCTTTTATGTCTTTTTCCATTGCCGTAAGGAGTGATTATTTTGGAACGAGTGTACAATTTTAATGCCGGGCCTTCGGCCATGCCGCTGGATGTATTGAAAGAAGTCCAGGCAGAATTTCTCGATTTTAACCATACGGGTATGAGTATTGTAGAAATCAGTCACCGCAGTGCGGCATATCAGGATATGCAGGATGATACCATAGCTGTCCTGAAACGGCTGATGCATATTCCTGAAGGGTATCATGTCATTTTTATGCAGGGCGGCGGCAGCATGCAGTTTCTCATGCATGGTGCTAACTTCCTGAAGACGCGGGGAGGATATCTGAATACGGGCGTCTGGTCAGATAAAGCGATGAAAGCGGCATCGTATTACGGAGAAGTCTATGAAGTCGCTTCCAGCAAGGAAGACCATTTTTCCTATATTCCCGATGAAAGCACCTTTACGGTAAAAGATGGGACGGACTACGTCTATATGACCAGCAATAACACGATTCACGGCACGGAATGGAAGACCTTTCCTCACGTGGATGTGCCGCTGATCTGCGATATGTCCAGTGATTTTCTCTCACGCCCCGTAGATGTAAGCCAATTCGATTATATCTATGCGGGCGTACAGAAAAATGTCGGCCCGGCAGGCGTGGTCGTCGGCATCATAAAAGATGACATGCTGCAGAAAGCACGGGAAAATCTGCCGGCCATGCTTTCGTATCGCACGTTTGTAGAACACGACTCGACGTATAATACGCCGCCTGTATTTTGTATTTATTTTGTCAACCGTGTGTTGCACTGGATTGAAAATCAGGGTGGACTGCAGGCCATACAGAAACGCAATGAAAAAAAAGCGGCCATTGTCTATGATGCAATCGATCGTAGCCAGGGCTTTTATACAGGGCATGCAACGAAAGATTCGCGCAGTCTTATGAATGTTACGTTCAATCTAGGCAATGCAGATCTGGAAAAAGAATTCGTTGCTGCCGGGGCCAGGCAGAATCTCATAGGTATCAAGGGTCACCGGTCGTTGGGGGGCTGCCGGGCTTCGATTTACAATGCCGTCACGGAAGAAGCCTGCCAGGCACTGGCTGATTTCATGGATGAATTCAGAAAACAACATTAACTATATTGGGGTTATGGTATCAGACCAAGGAGGGTATATACAATGAAAATTCTCGTAAGCGATGACGTATCGGAAAAAGGGGTAGAACTGCTCCGTCAGCATGGGTATGAAGTGGATGTCAAAACGAATCTCGATGAACAGGGACTGATCGACTGCATCGGTGAATACGATGGCATGGTGACACGGTCTATGACGCACGTTACGGCAAAGGTCATTGCCGCCGGCAAGAAACTGAAAGTCATCGGCCGGGCCGGTGTCGGTGTTGACAGTATTGATATCAAGGCGGCAACTGCCCGGGGCATCATCGTCGTCAATGCGCCGACGGCCAATACGATTGCCGCAACGGAACACACCTGTGCCATGATTATGGCGATTACCCGTCATATTCCGCAGGCACATAATTCGCTTATGGCTGGCGAATGGGACCGGGAACGGTTTACGGGTATCCAGCTTCAGAATAAGACCATCGGCATCATCGGCGTCGGCCGTATCGGCTCGCGTATTGCCAAGCGGATGCAGGCCATGGAAATGCACACCATCGGATATGACCCGTATATTCCGGACGAACGGTTTGAACAGCTCGGCGTGGAACCGGTCGATCTTGATACGCTGCTCAAACGTTCCGATTATATTACGATGCATACTCCGCTGACGAAAGAAACACGGGGCATGATCGGCGCAGAAGAAATCGCCAAGATGAAAGACGGCGTGCGGGTCATCAATGTGTCCCGTGGGGCCGTGCTGGATATCAATGCCCTGGCCGATGCCATCAAGAGCGGTCATGTAGCCGGCGCTGCTATCGATGTATTTCCGACGGAACCGCTTACAGAAGATATCAATCCCTTCAAGGGATTGGACAACGTGGTCATCACGCCGCATCTTGGTGCTTCGACAGTAGAAGCGCAGATCGGTGTTTCTGTAGACGTGGCGGAAGGAGTCATTGCCGCTCTCAATGGAGAACCGGTACCGACGGCAGTCAATATGGCGCCACTGCCTAAAAATGTATATCTCACCATCCAGCCGTATTTCGACCTTATGGAACGCATGGGCATTATCGGCGTCTATCTGTCCGAAGGGCCTATGAAAGAAATCCGGGTGGAATATTCGGGCGAACTGGCCAAGACGGAAACAGGCCTTTTGACGACAGCGGTTCTCAAAGGAGCATTGAACCCGATTCTGCAGGAATCGGTCAATTTTGTCAATGCTCCTGATGTAGCACGGACGCGTCATATTTCGGTCAAAGAAATTAAGACACAGGACAAGGGATATTTTACAGATTCCGTCACCGTTACTATCAAGACGAATAAGGGGGAACATTCGCTGGTTGGGACGTTATTCAATCATCAGGAAGCGAAAATCGTGCAGATTGATGAATATCGCCTGGATTTCACGCCCGAAGGATACCTGCTCCTGGCGCCTCACATCGATCAGCCGAATATGATCGGGCAGATTTCTACTATTCTGGGACAGGCTCATATCAATATTACGGGGATGCAGCTGGCCAAGATGACCAAAGAAGGAACGAATATTATGGCTATTGCCGTGCAGGATGATATCCCTAATGATATTATGCTGAAATTGCGCGGCATTGAAGGAATTCTGGACATGAAACTCATTCATGTCGATACCCACTAAGGAGGGCACTCATGATACGCATTATACTTGTACGCCATGGAGAAACGGAATGGAATATAGAAGGGCGCTATCAGGGGCAGGAAGATACCCATCTCAGTCCGCGGGGATTAGAGCAGGGACACATGCTGGCCGAAGGACTGCGCCATATTCCCATCGACCTGTGTATTTCCAGTCCGTTGGAACGGTCTTATCAGACCTGTTCTTTCTGTGCTGAACTTCATCATCTCCCCGTTGCCAAAGATGACCGGCTGCTGGAAATCAATCACGGAGACTGGGAAGGCCGGCTGGCTGATGAAATCGAAGCCCAGTATCCCGAAGCATTCCATCTCTGGCACACACAGCCGGAAAAAGTGACCATGCCGGGTGCTGGCGGCGAAAATCTGGACGATGTACGGCGCCGCGCCCGCAGTGCCTTCGACGACTATGCCCGGAAATACGACGGCAAAACGGTTCTCGTCGCAGCCCATGATGCCGTCAATAAGGCCATCATCTGTGACCTTCTCGGTCTCGATATGAGTCATTTCTGGCAAATCAAACAGGATAATACATGCATCAATGTCCTGGAATACCAGAATGGCGTATGGCGTCTCGTGTTGCTCAATTCCACGAATCATATGGGGTATCTGTACAGCGGTATTGAACAAAAAGGACTTTAACGTGTATAATGAATAGGATGACTATACAGGAAGGAAGAAGATTACCATGTTAGATACGAAATTTATCCGTGAACATGCGGAAGAAGTTAAGGAAAACATCAAGAACCGTCATACGAAAGCGGCCGATGTCGATGCCTTTGTCGTTCTGGACGGACAGCGCCGTGATCTGCTGCAGCGCGTCGAAGCCATGAAGAATGAACGCAATACGGTCACGAAGGAAATCAGCCAGCTGAAACGGAATAAGGAAAATGCTGACGATAAAATCGCCGCTATGAAAAAACTCGGTGATGATATCGATGCTCTCGATAAAGAGGTAAAGAAAGTGGAAGCTGATATGCTTTCCATTCAGCTCATGATACCGAACATGTGCCATCCCTCTGTTCCCGTCGGCAAGGATGACAGTGAAAATCCGGAAGTCCGCAAATGGGGACAGCTGCCGACCTTTGATTTCCAGCCGCTCAATCACTGGGATGTAGGGGAAAACCTGGGCATCCTCGATTCGGAACGAGCTGCCAAAGTTACAGGCGCGCGTTTCTACTATTATATCGGTGCCGGTGCACGATTGGAACGGGCCGTCTATAATTTCATGCTGGACCAGCATACACAGAAAGACGGCTATACAGAAGTCATCCCGCCGTATATCGTAAATCGTGAATCCATGACGGGTACAGGCCAGTTGCCGAAATTCTATGAAGATATGTACCGCCTGAATGTAGAAGGGGAAGAAATGTACATGATCCCAACGGCCGAAGTTCCCCTGACCAACTATTACCGCGGCGAAATCATCGATGGGGCCAAGCTGCCTGTATATTTCACGGCACTGACGCCGTGTTTCCGTGCCGAAGCTGGTTCTGCCGGTCGTGATACGCGGGGCCTCATCCGCCAGCATCAGTTCCATAAAGTTGAAATGGTTAAGTATACGACACCGGAAACAAGTTATGATGAATTGGAAAAACTGACCAATAACGCAGAAGATATCCTGAAAGCACTGGGTCTGCCCTATCATGTCGTTACATTGTGTACCGGCGATATCGGTTTCTCCGCTGCCAAGACTTACGACGTGGAAGTGTGGTTCCCGGCCCAGGGCAAATACCGCGAAATTTCTTCCTGCTCTAATACGGAAGATTTCCAGGCACGGCGCGCCAACATCCGCTTCCGCCGTTCGCCAAAAGCAAAACCGGAATACGTCCATACTCTGAATGGTTCCGGCCTGGCCGTAGGCCGTACAGTTGCAGCTATTCTGGAAAACTATCAGCAGGCCGATGGCTCTGTTGTCGTTCCGGAAGTGCTTCGCCCATACATGCATTGTGATGTCATCACTAAGCAGAAATAATTTCAAAAGACGGCCGGTGGCCGGGCTCTGATGCCGTGACCGGAAACTGCCTCATGAAGCAGCCTGTGCTTCATGAGGCAGTTTTTTTCGTCGTGACGCTTACTTTCAACGTCACGGGCCGGCAGGAATTTTCCCGATATTTGTCGAATTATTTATTATAATATAAAAACGTGTGCTGTGTATTTGGATACAGTGATTTCTTCGCATAGGAGGGATGAGGGATGGATAGAGTATTGACACTGGAATTAGTACGGGCTACGGAAGAAGCAGCCGTGCGGGCCGGACGTATGATGGGAATTGGCGATGGCGGGGCAGCTCATCACCTGGCAGTGGCGGGGATGCATCAGGAACTGACTGCTGCGCCGGTTAATGGCCACGTCGTCATTGGTGAAGGATATATGGCCGACGGGCAGGTGTTGTTTGACGGAGAAGAAATCGGCAGGGGAACGGTTCCTGTTGACATCGCCGTAGCGTCACTGGACGGACAGCGGCTGGTCGCGCAGGGACAGCCAGGTGCCGTATCCGTACTGGCCATGGCCGGCCGGGGAGATATTCTGCGCGTTCCCGATATGTATATGGAAAAAATCTGTGTCGGCCCGCGTGCCCTGGGTCGTATCGATCTGAATCAGTCCGTACAGGAAAATCTGCGCCATATTGCCGAAGGTCTGGAACGGAGCATTGACGATGTGACCGTAGCTATCCTCGACCGGCAGCGCCATCAGGACCTGATTCGTGAATGCCGGATTGCCGGGGCCCGCATCCGCCTGATTCATGATGGTGATGTGACAGCAGCGGCTGATGCGGCTATTGAAGGCTCGGGTACGCATGTACTGATGGGTATTGGCGGTGCCCGTGAAGGCGTGCTGGCTGCGGCGGCTCTGCGCTGCCTGGGCGGCGATATGCAGGCCCGTCTCATACCGTATACGGAACGGGAGCGGCAGAAGGGAGAAGAGCTGGGAATCCATGATTTCAAGCGGATCCTGACGCTATCGGATCTGGTGCGGGGAGATGACTGTTTCTTTGCCGCTACGGCAGTAACGCCTACGCCGCTTATGCAGGGCGTGCGGTATTTTGGGGGTGGCGCCCGCACGATGTCAGTCGTCATGCGTTACAAGACAGGTACCATCCGCTTCATTGATACGGTACACCGGCTCAACGCTTCTTCCCACTGGAGTGTAAGAAAGTAGTACAGAAATAGAAAAATGACAATCCCCGTGCTATAGGATAGAGCAGTTATATCTGATCAGCTCAGGTGTCAGACTGTCTTAATCAAAGGCAGCCGGCCTGAGCTGATGTGCTGCAGGAGACAGGTATATACGATAAAGACAGGTTTTATAAACAGTCTGCATATCCCCCCTTTCAGATTTATTCCTTTTATGATACAATATTTTGATAGTGAATCAACTAAAAATAGATGGCCTGCCCGGCTGTCACGTCTATATACTTGCAATCTGTTTAGGAGGCACCAGAATTGGAGAAACTTGTTATTCATGGTGGAAAACCCTTAGAAGGGACTGTTCGCGTCAGCGGAGCTAAAAATGCTGTGCTGCCTATTATTGTCGCATCCATGCTGGGGACGACACAAAGTGTACTTACAGAAATACCGAAACTCGACGATGTTCATACGGTTTGTGAAGTTATTACTTCATTGGGCGTACACATAGACCAGTCCCAGGCGGGTACGCTGGTCATCGATGCCAGTCATCTGACTTCCACATCGGCTCCGTACGACCTCGTGCGGCGCATGCGCGCTTCGTTCCTCGTCATGGGACCACTGCTGGCACGCAAAGGACATGCTAAAATTTCTCTGCCCGGGGGCTGTTCCATCGGCGCCCGGCCGATTGACCTGCATCTGAAGGCCTTTGAAGCCATGGGGGCAGTCATTAACCTGGAAAATGGGGATATCGAAGCCAGTGTGGAAAATGGCCTGAAGGGGGCCCAGATCTATCTGGATTTCCCCAGTGTCGGTGCGACAGAAAACGTCTTAATGGCGGCATCCCTGGCCGAAGGCCGTACGGTACTGGAAAATGCGGCTGAAGAACCGGAAATCGTCGATCTGGCTACCTATCTGAACAGTATGGGAGCCAATATCCGCGGCGCCGGCACCAATGTCATCCGTATCGAAGGGGTAAAAGAATTGCACGGGGCAAATCATTCGGTTATTCCCGACCGCATTGAAGCGGGCACGTTTATGGTAGGGGCCGCTATGACCGGCGGCAATGTATATGTGGAAAATGCGCTGTCGGAACATCTTAAGCCTCTCGTAGCCAAGCTGAAAGAAGTAGGGGCCACGGTCGAAGAAGATATAGACGGCATCCGCGTCATTGGCCATAAACCGTTGCGGCCGGCCGATATCAAGACACTGCCGTATCCGGGATTTCCTACGGATATGCAGGCCCAGTTCATGGCACTTACGACTATTTGCCAGGGAACAAGTGTCATTACGGAAACGGTATTTGAAAACCGCTTTATGCATGTCGATGAATTCAAGCGCATGGGAGCCAAAATCCGCATAGAAGGCCGCAGTGCCATCGTCGAAGGCGTCCCGCATCTCAAAGGGGCTGATGTCAATGCGACGGATCTGCGCGCCGGTGCAGCACTGGTATTGGCTGGCCTGGTAGCAGAAGGGGAAACAAAAGTCGGATATTTATATCATATAGACCGGGGGTATGATAACCTGGTCCAGAAGTTACAAAGGTTAGGTGCAGACATTGTTCGGGTCAATATTGACTAAAAAAAAGAAGCGAAAAAAAGGAACGCCGGCTAAAGCGGGTCATTCATCCCATTCTTTTTTCCTGGCAAACTGGTTTGGCAGTGATATTGCCATTGATCTGGGTACGACCAATATCATTGTATACGTCAGGAAAAAAGGTATTGTCGTCAATGAACCGGCTGTCATTGCCCTTGATACGAATAGTCATCGTGTCGTAGCTATTGGCAAAGAAGCGCAGGCCATGCTGGGGCGGACACCAAAGCATATTCAGGCGTATCACCCCCTCAGCCGGGGCGTCATTGCTGATTACGATGCGACCGAATACATGCTGCGGTATTTTATCCGCAGAGCTATTGGCAAATCCTTGTTTTTTAAACCGCGGATCATTATCTGTGTTCCTTCAGGAGCGACTAATGTAGAAAAAAGAGCCGTTATCGAAGCGGCTATGCAGGCCGGTGCTCGTAAAACCGTCGTCATGGAAGAACCGCTGGCCGCTGCTATCGGGGCCGGACTGGATGTAGCCAGTTCCAATGGATCCATGGTGGTCGATATGGGCGGCGGCACGACCGACGTGGCTGTACTCAGTCTGAGCGGAATCGTTATCAGCGAATCTCTGCGTATTGGCAGCAATACTTTTGATGAAGCCATTATCCGCTATCTTGAAAAAATCAAGCATATTACCATCGGCCAGCATACGGCAGAAGAGCTGAAAATCCTCATCGGTACAGCTCTGCCGGACGGGCGGCAGCTGACTGCCGATGTGCGGGGACGCAGTACAGAAACGGGGCTCCCGGCCATGGTCGATATCGATTCCCAGGAAATACGGAAAGCACTGTCAGAACCGATTGAATCCATATTGCGTGCTATTGTCACCATCCTGGAAAAAACGCCTCCCGAACTGGCCGCCGATATTGCCGACCATGGCATCGTCCTCACCGGAGGCGGTCTCCTGCTGGATGGCATGGACCGGCTGATTTCCCAGACTACGGGCATGGCAGCGTTTCTCTGTGATGATCCGTTATTGTGCGTAGCAAACGGGGCTGGAAAATCGCTGAATGAAATGAGCCGCCTGAAAGATAGCTTTGATGATTTATAAAGGAGTGAGTGTCATGTTACTGAAGAAAAAAGTACTGCTTCCCCTGTGCATTATGAGTACACTAATGGCAGCACCTGTACTGGCTGCAGATATTCCTTATACGGCCGTTATCGGAGGTACCGTGGCCAGTGTCGTTTCTGTGGGAACTGATGTCCGTGAAGGCGATGTCCTCCTGACCGTTGATTCCCTGGCTGGTCCCATGGCGGCTGCCCGGGCAGATAGCAGCGGCACCGTCAAGGAAGTAAAAGTCAAAACGGGCGGGACAGTAGCCCCGGGTACGGTCGTCGTTGTAGTAGAAGAAAAATAAGAAGGAGATTATGAAACGATTACGTAAATTACGGCACCTGGCGGGAAAAGCCTGTTTGGCGGTTCTCTGTTGTGCCGTTTCCTTTTCTGTATATGCAGAACAATTTATGCCTGTCAGTGATGTCCGGCCGGGGATGACGGGATATGCCAAGACCGTAGCCAGAGGTACGCAAATCGAAACATTTCCTGTGGAAATCCTGGGTGTCATGAAAAACAGCGGTCCTTCCGGAGACCTGATCCTGGCTCGCTTTTCCGGTCCGCTCATCGAACAGACCGGCGGTATCGCCCAGGGAATGAGCGGCAGCCCCGTGTACGTCGATGGCAGACTGCTGGGGGCAGTTGCATATGGCTGGTCTTTTACCAATTCCAAAGTGGGTATGATCACCCCGATAGAAGATATGGTCAAGCTCTGGAATGTGCCCGTGCGGGAAGAAATCCGGCCATTTAACGCCCGGGAATCGTCATTGATTCCCGTCAATACACCACTTATGGCCAGCGGATTCGATACGGCATCGATGGACTGGATGAAGAATAAACTGCCCCAGTACCAGTTTATGCCCGTCGATACGGCTACGGCGGCAGAAGACAGCCAGGCGATGCCCCTGGAAGCGGGAAGTTCCGTGGCGGCTGCGTTCGTCAATGGCGATATGAAACTCGGTGCTATCGGGACGGTTACCTATGTCGATAAAGATCATATCGTCGCCTTTGGTCATCCCTTCCTGAAAAAGGGCAGTATTAATTATTTCATGCATAATGCCTATATTTTTACGATTGTCAATAATATGGCCAGTTCGTTCAAGCTTGGATCGGTAGGAGCGGAAATCGGACGGATTGACCAAGACCGCGGTGCCGGCATCGCCGGGAATTACCGACTGGCACCGGGAATCCCCGTCGTCATTCACGTACGTGACCTTGACACGGCGGCAGCCAACTTGAAACGGGTCAAAATCGTAGAAGATAATGAACTGACACCGGTCCTGGCCGCGACGACCGTGTATAATACGGCCAATAAGACCATAGATCGTATGGGCGGCGGTACGGTGACCCTGAATTATACAATCCGGTCATCCAATGGCCGGGACAAGGATATTACCCGGCACAATATGTACTATTCGGAAGATAATATCAATGAAAAGAGTATTGATGAATTATATAATGTCCTCGACATTTTAAAGCATAACGAATTCATCGATTATCCCATTCTGGATATTACGGTCAATGCCGATTACTCCCAGGCGCGTAAGCAGGCACGGATCATTGATGCCACGGCAGCACCGGTAGTGGACAGCCCGGGTGATACGATTTATTTTAAAATTACTCTTCATCCCTACCGGGGGGCTGATGAAGTCAAAACCATGACTTTTACCGTTCCCAAGGACCAGCCGTATGGCGATATGGTGCTGGAAGTACGTGGCGGTGGCGTTATCCCCCTGCCCTATCTGATTGAAAAACAGCGCTATAATCTGACCGATGAAATTATTGATCGGCTGCGTCATTATAAAGATTTTGCTGATCTGAAAAAGGCTATAGAAAAGGAAGATGCCAATAATGATCTGGTCATTGAAATCCTTGATCAGAACGTCAGCATGATCGATGATGACAGCAAGAAGACGGCCAAAGTCAAACTGCAGGCCAAAGAACCCCGGGAAAATCCGAAAGATGTGCTTCAGCCCAAGAAAAAAGGACTACATGAAGACAACGACGAGGACAAGAAATCGTCGCTGCCAACACCGTATATCGTAAAAGGCGACGGCCAGATTACCATCAAAATCGTCAGTCCGGAAAAACGGGATAAATTCCTGGCCGGTCATCACACATTGCGTTCCGGCAAGGCTGTCATGAGTGCCGAAACGGAAGATGCTGCCCAGACAGCGGAGCACAGTGATAAGACGGTAGAACAGGATAAGGGGAATAATCAGGATAAAGATAAGTCATCCGGAGAAGATAAGAAAAGCATTTTCCTTTCCCGATGAACAGAAAAGCAGCTGTACTGTGTATAAGACATGCAGCTGCTTTTCTTGTTCATTCAGCGTAATAAAAATGATATTTGAACACGTTCAACCTTGATATTTGATGCATAACATGGTATTATCATATTTGTAGAAAACTGAAAAGGAAATCTGAGTTTTCTCACAGTTTTCTAACAATTGGCAGCCCGCGTGTAGCAGGCTCCCCACATTAATGGTATAGTAACAATACGTACGCTGACTGAAAAAGAGGAGGTGCGCCTGTGCAGGGAATATTAGAACGGATAGGATCGTTTACACTGCATATTTTTGAAAAAGTAGGCGTGCTGTCCCTCTTATTCCTGGAAACGCTGCGTCAGCTGCCTAAAATACAACGGAAGCTTACGATTGCCCAGATGGCTCATCTCGGTGTCAATTCTCTGCCAATTGTCAGCCTGACTTTGCTGTTTGCCGGCATGGTCATGACTTTGCAGATTGTCGATATCCTGTTGCGCTATGGTGCCCAGTCTACATTGGGGGGCATTATGTCTGTCGCTATGGGCCGCGAACTGGGGCCGATTCTGACCGGCGTTGTCGTAGCCGGCCGTGTAGGGGCAGCCATGACAGCCGAACTGGGAACCATGAAAGTTACGGAGCAGATTGATGCCCTGCGGTGCATGGCCGTCAATCCCGTTGCTTATCTGGTCGTACCCCGCTTTGCCGCCTGTATCACTATGGTACCGCTGCTGGCCTTTTATGGGTATATCATCGGCACGGCCGGTGGATATGCTGTCGCGATTCTCAGCGCCGGCCTGACACATTTTACGTATATGAACTCCATTGAAATGTTTACGGAAGTATCCGATGTTGTCTATGGTCTTATTAAAGCCATGTTCTTTGGAGGCATCATCGCCCTTGTGGCTTGTCATGAAGGCATGACGGCCAAAAGCGGGGCAGAAGGAGTCGGACAGGCGACGACGCGTTCGGTCGTTACATCGATTATTTTTATTTTTATCTGCAATTATCTGCTGTCTATTATTTTGTATTAGGAGTCTGGCATATGATCCGTTTACAGGATATTACCGTGGCGTATGGATCACGGGTCATTCTGAATCACATCAATCTGGATATCCGCGATGGAGAAACACTGGGGATACTGGGTGCCAGTGGTTCAGGCAAGAGTACCATACTTCGTCTGATTATCGGTCTTCAGAAACCGTCAGGCGGTCATATTTTTATAGACGGTCAGGATATTACAGGCTTTACGGAAGATGAGATGGATCAGGTACGGCTCCATATGGGCATGGTTTTTCAGTATTCAGCCTTATTTGATTCTATGAGTGTCGGTGAGAATGTGGCATTTGGCCTCCGGCAGCATCGTAAACTCCCGGAAGAAGAAATCTGGAAAATTGTCCGGGAAAAATTACATCTCGTCGGGCTGGATCATGTAGAAGATATGATGCCGAACGATTTGTCGGGCGGCATGAAAAAAAGAGTCAGTCTGGCACGGGCCATTGCACTGGAGCCCCGGGTCATATTGTATGATGAACCGACGGCAGGTCTGGATCCGCTGCGCAGTATGGATATCAACAGGCTGATTGTGACGACACAAAGTCAGCTTCATACGACGTCTGTCATCGTTACCCATGATATGGAATCGGCTTTCTTCGTTGCAGACCGGCTGGCTTATCTGGAAAACGGCGTTTTCCGGCTTATTGCAGATAAGGATACCTTCCGGGATTCGCCGGATGAACACATTCAACGATTTATCCACGGCGGTCTGATGCGTCAGGAGGGGAGGTGTGCGCCATGAAATGGAGTGCAGAAGCAAAAGTCGGCCTGGTAACCATTATTGGCGTACTGGTCTTTACCTATGTGGTCATCAATCTGGCTCATGCAGAAATATTTGGCAAACCAGGCTATGTCATTCATGCCATGTTCCGCGATGCCAATGGCTTGCAGAAGGGAAATTCAGTCCGCTATGTCGGTGTTCATGTCGGTAAAGTTACCGATGTGACTCCTTCTAAAAACGGCGTAGACGTTGCCATGAAGATCGATAAGGGTACGGAAATTCCTAAAGGATCGAAACTGGCAATAACGACGGACGGCCTGCTGGGGGAAAAGATTATTTCCATTACGCCGGGCAAGGATTCGACACAGCTCATCGCTGACGGGGAATATCTGAACGGCAATGACGGCAAGACCATGGATGATATGATGGAAAGTACAGGTAAGCTGGTGGCCAGTGCCAATGATATGATTAATAACATTAATAGCGTCATCGGACACCCGGACACGCAAAAAGCGATGCGCGGGACATTTCAGAATATAGAAGGCATAACCGGACGGGTCAATGGCCTGATGGATGCCAATGCCGGCAATATTCAGGAAATGACAGCACATATGGCGTCGGTAACAGCTTCTCTGGATGCCGCTGCGGCCCAGCTGGCTGCTATGAACAGCGATGGAGCTATTTCGGCTAACGTCCGCGATACGGCGGCTAATATGAAGCGCATTACGGATAGTTTTGAGCAGACAGCGCTGGCCGTACAGAAAATTACGACTGATGAGCAGAGCCAGAAAGATTTGCAGAAAACGCTTCATAATACTGCGGAAATATCGGGGAAACTAAATAAGGTTCTCGGTGGGGGGAGCGGATTCAAAACAGAAGGCGATGCCAGTGTCTTATATAATGAGAGTAAAAGTGAAACGGGTGCCGCTGTAAATTTTAAGGTGTACCGGAACCATACATTCGGGCTTCTCGGGGCTGAGAATATAGGTAACGGTACGAAACTGGATTTGCAGTATGGGTTCAGACATCCCCGATTTGATGTCCGGGCCGGCCTCATCCGCGGCGAGCTCGGAATGGGGCTGGATTTTTTTCAGGATAAACCGTTCCAACTCAGCCTGGAGGGGTATGATCCCGATGACTGGCGGTATCGTTTGAAAGCGAAATACCGCCTGACAGACAACATGTTTCTTTTTGGCCAGTTCACGCGGCCCATGAACCGCAGTGACGGTGGCAATTATTATGGTATTGACTATGTCTTTTAAAAGACATTCTGCAATAGATAGCAATTCGATCAATGGGGGTACCCGTAATGGACAAAAACTTGTATAAAAAAATTGTTGTTGCCCTGATGATTTCAACCTTGGGGACGGTGTCTGCATGGGCAGCAGAAGAAGCCGTTGTTCCCGTCGATCTGGGACAGGCAGCTGTTGCTGATTCTGCCCGGAATATGGCTGGCCAGAAGGTTTCCCGGACCGGCAAAAAGGCAGCACGTACGGTAAAGAACCAGGCTGCTGTGACACCGGCAGGAGCTATCGGTGCGTCCGATGTGACACCGCAGCTGCGGGAAGAGCTGGCACAAAAAATCCGTTCCGATATGGAAGCCAGTGCTAAAAGAGCTGCTGCCAGAGGAGAAGCGGATCCAGTCATTGTCGTCGGCCGGGTCGCTTCCGACCAGGCTGTCGATCTGACACTGCCCAAAACGGTGCAGATGGCTCTCGATTACAACCGGGATATCAAGGTGGCCCATTATGCCCTGAACAGTTCTGACTTTGATATCGCCATAGCCAAGGCCGGCAAGATGCCCCAGGTGGGCTATACCTGGAGTGGGGCCAGAGCTATGTCACAAAATATGGGACGAGATGTCATCGGTAATAGTTTTAAAAACAGTTTTAGTGTCAGCATCCCATTGTATACGGGCGGACTGGTAGAAAACGAAATTGCCAATGCCAAGTTGGGAAAGACTAATGCCCAGGAAGAAATGCTCCGCGTCCAGCAGGCGACGAAGTATTCTGCCGTAGAAGGGTATTATGCCCTTCTGGCTTATCAGGAACTGCGTGATGTATACCATGAAGCCGTCGATAATCTGCAGGGACATTTAGATAATGTAACAGCCCAGTACAATGTAGGTACCAAGGCGAAAGTAGATGTCTTGTCTTCTAATGTATCACTGGCCAACTCCAAGACGACGGCCGTAACGGCAGATAATAATGTCGCTATTGCTGAATCAAACCTGAATAACATCCTCGGCCTGCCGTTGCAGACCAAACTGAATCTGGCCGATCATCAGCTGCCTTTTGATACGTATGATATTTCCCTTCAGGAAGCCATTGACTATGCCATGAAATATCGTCCGGAAGTCCTCCAGGCAGCCGTTGCCGTACAGGAAGCAGAAAACAGTATCGGTATTGCCCAGGCTGGCAACAGGCCGACCGTATCTGTCGGTGCCGGCCGTGGCTGGTCGGATGATGATTTCCCCGGTATTGATGATCATAACTGGAGTGTAAGTGGCGGCGTTTCCTGGAGCTTATGGGATGGCGGCGCGACTAATGCCAAAATCAAGAAAGCAAGGGAAACACTCCTTTCCGCCCGGGAAACAGAACAGAAAGCACGGGAATCGGTCCAGCTGGAAGTCAAGCAGGCATACCTCAATATCCGCAGTGCGGCACAGCGCGTAGAAGAAACGACGGCTGTCGTCGATCAGGCGAAGGAAAATTACCGTATCCAGAACATCCGCTATCAGGCTGGTGTTGGCATCAACCTGGATGTCCTCGATGCCCAGCTGAGCCTCAACGAAGCCCAGGTCAACCATATCCAGGCATTGTATGATTATAATGTCGGTATTGCCAAACTGGAACAGGCAATGGGCGTCGATGTCCGCTCCGGTGTCATCCATCCGTCCCTGACAGGGAAATGATGGGAACCTCCTTTTGTTACAATTTAAAGTAAGTTTAAAAAAAGGAAACTGAATCTTTTTATCTGTTTCTTGATTTTAATGAATAGCTTATGTACAATGAAGAGAGAATTGTAATCCTATGATTCTCTCTTCTTTTTTTATAGGAATGGAGGACGACCGTGCGAAAAAAATGGCTTGTATCCGGTGCAGTCTTTGTATTCCTCTTTGCCGCACTCTTTTCCCTGTGGATGGAAAAGCCGGCATTGATGCAAAAACTCTCTGAGACAGTGACGAGTACAGTGAATGATAAAATAAACGGAACACTAACCTTTAGTGCTATGGATGTTTCGTTGTCCGGCCGAGTCAGGCTGCAGGACCCGGTTATCCGGGATATGCAGGGACGTACTGTGCTTTCTGGTTCGGATATACAGATTTTTGTCAATCCCTGGAAAATAGTGGCATCCCTTCCTGATGGTAATCCGGCTGCGGCTATAGAGACGGTGGATATTTCCCAGCCGGTTGTCCATGTGTGGCAGAAACCGTCTGATAATACGTGGAATGTTGCGACGCTTATTAAGACATCGAAGGAAAAGGCGGACAGTGGATTCCGGGCAATTGTGCGGTTTCACGATGGAGCTGTCAGGGCACGGCTGGCCGATGGCACGCTGATTACGGGCAGCGGGGGTGACGGGACCCTCGATTTTACGGCCTACCCGGCTATCTATGGAGATATGACGCTGTATGTCGATGGAGAAAAGCTGACGGCTTCCGGTCATTATACTTCATCGCGGGAATTCGATGTCCTGCTTCGTGGCGATGCTGTTAAAGCATCTTATACATCATCGTTCATTCCGTCTGGAACGGATGTGACTGTAGAAGAAGGTGCGCTCCGTGATATACGGGTCCGTTATGCCCGCTCGCATAACGGGGATTCTCTGTCGGGAACTGCTTCTGTAGATAATCTGTCCGGTACGGCATCGGGCCTTTCCTATGACCAGGTCAGCGGAACGGTGCGGCTGAATTCACAAAACGTCCGGATTGACCGGCTGAAAGGCCGCATTAATGGACAGGATATCAGCGCCTCAGGTGAAGTACGCATCAATGGGGATGTTCCCGTATTCAATCTGGATGTGGATGTACCCGGCGCCGATCTTGCTGCTTTTGCCGATAAGCTGCCAGCTGGCATTTCTGGTACGGCTGCCTTTAAGGGCAGCGTCTGGGGAACGGCCAGTGAAATACGCGGCAGTGGAACACTGACTGTACCAGAATTGACCTATGATGGAACGACACTGTATCATGGCGAAGTTGTCTTTTCTTGCGATGGCAGTCAGGCTGATATATCCCATCTGTCTGCTGATGCAGCTGGAGGCCATCTGGAAGGTTCGGGAACATATAACCTGTCCAGTGGTGATTTTCAGGCCTCTCTCGATGCTGATTCCATCCACCTCGAAGAAATAAGCCAGCTGCCTGTTTCGGTTCTGGGCACGGTGTCGGCTTCCCTGACCGTTTCGGGCAATCAGAATCAGGGGACAGTCCAGGCTTCCGGTCATGCCAGCGCGGCAGGTTTTTCCTATAATGGCATCGAGGCAGATCAGGCGGAAGGTGACTTTATCTATGCTGATGGATTGCTGTCTCTGTCAGGGCTGACTGCTTCCGTGCAGGGAGGAACAGTCCGGGTCCATGGCGTGTATGATACGGAGGGGCCCCGTACGGATCTTTCCTTTACAGCAGACAATCTGCCACTTGATATGGCATCTGCATATGCAGCAGTACCTATGACCGGCACCTTTTCTGCTGCCGGACACCTATATGGTTCCGGACCGGACTGGAATTTGATTTTCCATGCCCGCGACGGCAGTATACAGGGGATGGACTTTGATAGTATCGACGGTTCTCTTTCCGGTAGTGGAAGCCGTATTCTGATACCGTCTGTCGTGTGGCGTTACAACGATGGGACTCATAGAGCCAGTGGTATGGCTGATCTGGATACCCGGCAGGTGAATCTGCAGGTTGTGACACAGCATATGCGTCTGGAACGGCTGCTGCCAGCATTGGGACGGGGAGATATTCCTCTTACAGGCTGGGCCGATAATACGATTACTGTGACGGGCAGTCTCGATCAGCCTTCGGCACAGGGATCGTTCCATCTGACCAGTGGCTCTGCTTATGGCTATTTGTACAAAAATGTCAGTGCCGATTATACATTGCGGGATGGCTCTGTCTATATCACCAACGGCGATATTACAGCCTATGATGCATCTATCCGCGTCGCCGGTTACCTGGGACAGCATATGGATCTGACCCTGGACGGCAGCCATCTCGATATTGCCCGCCTGGTACCGCAAAAAGGGCCTCAGCGTTCCGGTATCATGAATGTCAGAGGGCATCTTGGCGGTACGATGGACAATCCTGTCTTTGAAGGGTCTCTCCAGTCAGACTCACTGACCTTTAATGGCATAGCCCTCGATGATATACAAGGCAACCTCGGTTATTACGGCGGTATTTTCCGGTTGACCGATTTTCATTTTAAACAGAACGGAGGGACTTATGAACTGCGTGGCGGGTATAATCCGGCGAATGGCTGGATTATGGCGCGGGCCCGCGTGCAGGCTGCGGATCTGGGCAGTATCCTGAAACTATCGGGAGCACCCCTGCAGTCCATACAGGGGCGTCTGGAAGGGCAGCTGGCTATCGATGGGACAACCGATGATCCCCGGGCACGTCTGACCGGGACTCTGACCCAGGGATATATTGATGATGCAGCTGTAGAACCTGCCCGTATTGATGTCCAATACGAAAACAATGCCGTACAGATTCATGAACTTACCCTGAAGTCCGGCGATGCCGTGCTGGCTGCCCAGGGATCGTATGCCCTTCATGGGCCGGTACAGATGCAGATTGCTGCCCACCATTTCCCGGCCCGGCTGCTGGCGGCGGTAACGGGACAGACGAATGTCCAGATTGATGCGCCTGTCGATTTTGCAGCTAATCTGAGCGGGACAGGAGATCATCCCAGTGCTGATGTGTCTCTGCAGCTCGGAAGTGGCATGGTCAATGGCATTTCCTTTACTGGCATGTATGCCCTGCTCAATCTGCGGGACCGCATGATTAAGATCCATCAGGCATATATCCTGAAGGATCCGTATAAGGCGAGCGCCTCCGGGACGATTCCCGTAGCGGCTCTGACCGGTGAAAAAACAGACGAATCTATGGACGTTATGGTAAAACTGGATCATGCCGGCCTGGATATACTGACATTTGTCACGCCTCTTATTACTGAAGCCCAGGGCGGACTGAATGGTTCGCTGCAGTTAAAAGGTACGGCTGCGGATCCACAGGTATACGGTACGTTGAGTGTCGATGACGGTTCTTTGTCCATCCGGACCGTGCGTAATCCGCTGACACGGATTACGGGGCAGCTTCAATTTACGGGACGCAAAGCGGCGTTTTCCGGTTCTGCCGTTATGGATAAGGCAAAGGCGAAAAATCCGGGAAAATTGCAGGTACAGGCAGATGCATCCTGGCAGGGATGGGAAGTCACGTCGTACAAAGGATTGCTTGCACTCGATCATCTGGGAGTCGTCTGTCCGTATTTTACCGGACCGCTGACGGGAAACCTGACTGTCTCGCCCGGTGATGGCATGCCATTGCTGTCCGGAACCATTACGATAGATGATACGACACTGGATCTGCCCCTGAGCCTGAGTGATACGGAAAGCAATTTTGATGCCGCTCTCGACATTACGGTCGCACTGGGAGATGATGTGCGGCTGTATAATGGGGCGCTTTACGACCTGATGGTGCATGGCAAGGCTCATTTTGGCGGCACGCTGGCTCATCCCCATGGAACGGGCGGCTTTGAAGCTTCCCGAGGGACTATTCACTATTTGGATACGAATTTCCGTGTATCCCGGGCAAAAGCTGAATTTAATCAGCCCGATACATTCCTCCCCTATCTGGACGTGGAAGGCCATACCCGTGTCGGTCAGTACAATGTCCTGCTCAATCTGCGCGGTCCTGCCGATGCGATGGACCTGATGCTGCGATCCAATCCGCCGCTTACGAAGGCCCAGATTCTTTCCCTGATTACGCTCAGGAACAGCAGTGGCAAAAAAGACAGTTCCCTTAATAGTGAAGATGTCAATACACTTATAGGGAGCGGCATCCGCATGACGCTCAACAGTCTGGGGATTACACAGGCGCTGGAAAAGGCACTGAATCTAGATATGCTCAACATTACGACAGGGTCACTGGATTACAACAGCAAGACAGCTGATGTGGAAAATAATTATTATAATATAGAAATGGGCAAGTATTTGTTCAATGATTTCATGCTGACAGCTGCTTTTGGCCTCAATCATGATGACAACCGCATAGGTATGCAGTATAATTTGGGAAGTAAGTTTGGTGTGGCCGCTTGGAAATCGGCAGATGATTCCTTTATTGGCGGCATGTATAAATACAGCTTCTATTAGGGGGGACAGAAGTTGCTGGAGACATATTTAAAAGAATTACAACAGATAAAACTTCTGGCTCCGGAAGAAGAAAGAGAACTCTGGCGCGCATATAAAGACCGGGGGGACCAGGAGAGCCGGCGGCGGCTCATTGAACAGTACCAGCCGCTGGTTTTCCGGGAAGCGATGCGTTGGCACATTTCCGGGGATATTCTGCAGGACGCCCTGCAGGAAGGAACGCTGGGACTGATTGAAGCGGTGGAACGGTATGATTACGGGCGCAATGTGGCCTTTCCTATTTTTGCCGTCCATCGTATCCGCGGGGAAATCCTGGATTTTCTCCAAAAGGAAAATAAACGGTCTTCCCTGTCTCTCGACGAACCCGATGAAAACGGCGTTACCCTGCGGGATCAGTTGCCAGACGGGGCGGAGGATCTGGCAGACCGGACAGGCCGGCAGATTCTGTTTGAACACGTAGCCCAGACATTACAGCGTCTGCCTCAGAAGGAACAGATCGTCGTGGAAGGCGTCTATCTCAAAGATCAGCAGCAAAAATCCCTGGCCGAGGACCTGTCTGTCAGCCTGCCTTATGTATACCGGCTGCAGAAACGGGGGATCCGCCGTGTGAGAGGCATGCTGAGCCGGTTTATTCATGACAACAAAGAGAAGTAAAAAAGAAAATATGGTATAAACGGGAGAATACGGGAGAAACGATGAGTATTTCCAAGATAGATATCGGCTTCTTCCCATATTTACTTGTTTGTTGAGGCTGTCTTTTTCAGGATTTTATAAACATGCTGGGAAAGGAGCTTGCGCAGTATGGCAAAATCAGATAATGAACGGGCCGAGCGTGTCCGTTCTGCCAGAGCCTGGCTGGAACGGGCTGAAAAGTCTTTTGACAATAAAGCTGATGTCCGTGGGGAACTGAATCTCATGCTGGCAGAAGCGGAGATGAAAAATCTTCGAAAAAACCACGGTATGGGCTGTAAAATCCGCCGGCTGGCGGCAGTCCTGACTGCTTTGGCGCTGGCTCTGGGCATCTGGCAGTTTACACGCCCGGAAGGGCCGCCAGCTGATTATACCCGGCCTGTCCGCGGCGAAACGGCAGCGGATACGTCACGGACGACGATGACAGCGCCGGATTCACAACCTGTAGCTGAGCCGGAATCAATCGTAACGGCAGAAGACAGGGCAGTAGAAGAAATACCGGCGGTGCAACCGGTTCCTGCAAGTACAGATGATACCGGTGTATTGCCGGCAGTACAACAGGGGGAAACAGGACAGGAGACGGAAAGAACGGAACCGCCACCTGCGACTGTACCATATACACAGCCTGTACAAAAAAAGGTTTTATCGGACCGGCAGATACAGGCTGCCGTACAAGATGCGCGTCATAGTTTGCGCGGTGCGGAAACCAAGAAATGACAACGGAGGGTCTTATGATAACACGGAATAAGAAATTTTTATTGATGATGATTACCAGTGCTATGGTGACAAGTCCCGTATGGGCTGCAGACACGGCAACAGGCTATGATGCAGATCCCGGACAGACCGTAGAAAAAAAGGTATCCGCTTCAGACATGACCGCAAAAGACGAAGGAAAGCCTATGGCACTCAATACGGTAGTGACCAGTGCTTCAACGCCGGAGACAGAAGCCGTCATGAAGAATGCAAAATCCGGCCTTACGGGGTACGAAACGGATGAAGAACTGGCAGCCATTGCCAAGGGGGAAAAGCCGGAAGACGTACGCAAGCCGGCTGAAAAAGAACAGGTAGAAAAAATTGAACAGGCCGAACAGGAACGGAAGAGCCAGGTGGCCAAGTCCGTCATCAGCGGCAATACGGGATACGAACAGGGGACGGTCGGTACAGCAGAATCGGCTAAAGAAGAAGGCCTCCCCGGAGCCTCTGTGCCGTACATGGCCGGCCTCGGTGCCGTACAAATCGATACGACGATTCCCAAGTATCCTATGGCGGTACTGGAGCCAGGGCAGGAAAGCACCATGCCCTATGGTAATGTTGTCACCGATGAATCCATCGCTCCTTATGCCAATAAAGTGACGACGGCAGTAAACGTTGGCCCTGTACCGGACCCGGCCATTGAAGCCTACCTGCTGCCGAAATTAGCCATGCGCGTCGGTGATACGGTCAGTGCCGATTATGTCCGCCATGATGTCAATGTCATCGGTTCTACCGGTCTTTTCTCGACGGTCCATCCTTCCTTTACCAACGTGCCGGAAGGGGTGGCCCTAAATTATGCCGTACAGCTCAATCCCGTCATCAACGGTGTAGAAATTACCGGCAATAAAGTCTATAAGACGGAAGCGCTCCAGCAGATGATCCAGTTCGTACCGGGTTCACCGCTGAACAGCACCATCATCAGTAAAGACGTAGCCAACATCAATAATCTCTATGCGAAAGACGGTTATATGTACAGCCATGTATCCAATGCGACGCTGGACAGCAAGGGTATCCTTCATATCGGCATTACGGAATGCCATCTGGAAGATGTCGTCGTCCGCGGTAATACCAAGACGAAATCCCGTGTTGTGACCCGGGAAGTACGCATGAAGAAAGGCGATGTGTTTAACCGTGCCGCCGCCAGCCGCAGTGTGGAACGGATTTACAATACGGGGTACTTTGAAGATATTAACGTCCGCATGCTGCCGGGCAAAAAGAATCCCAACGACGTCATCATGGAAATCGACGTCGTCGAAGCCAAGACCGGCCAGATTTCCATTGGCGGCGGTTATTCCCAGTCGAACGGTATGGTAGGCCTGTTGGGGCTTTCGGAAAGCAATTTCCGCGGTACTGGTGACAAGGTAGCCATTAACTGGGAATTTGGCGGTGAAACTGATTCCAATCACAATTACACGTTCTCCTACACCCATCCGTGGCTCAATGACCATGGCGATTCTATCGGCTTCAGCCTGTTCAACCGGGAATACGATTACGAAGATTACGATGAAAAAGGCAATTCCGTTGCCGATTACGACCGGGAAACAAAAGGCTTCAACCTGACCTATGGCCGCGTCCGCAGCGAATACGTCAGCGATTATGTTACGATAGAAACGAAGCGGACGAAATACGATGAATGGAACAGCGGATTCGATTATAGAAAAAATGGCCAGACTCGCCATGGCAAAGTGTATAACTTTAAAGATATGGATTATCTCGGCAAGAACTTTGGCCGGACGAACAGCCTGACCTGGTCCCACGTCTTCGATAACCGTGATAATGTCTACGATCCGACCCGTGGCAAGAGGATTTCCTACACGGCAGCTATTGCCGGTCATGGCCTGGGCGGTGACTTCGATTACTATAAACTGACTTTTGAAAACCGTCTGTACTACAAAGTAGGCCGCAAGCATGTCATTGCCCTGCGCTTTATGGGCGGCTATGCCAACGGCGATATGCCGTACTATGACCTCTTCACTTTGGGCGGCGCCGATAACCTGCGTGGCTATGAAGACGATGAATTCCGTGGCAATAAGATGTATGCGGCGACGGTAGAATACCGCTATCCGATTGCCAAGAAAATCCAAGGCGTCTTCTTTGTCGATGCCGGTTCTGCCTGGGATGGAACGGAAAATATCCCCTGGTATCAGAACGATGACAGTATCCACGTTTCCACCGGTCTCGGATTCCGCATCACGACGCCAATCGGGCCTATCCGCCTGGATTACGGCGTCGGCGACGATGGCGGCAAGTTCCACTTCAGCTTTGGTGGTAAGTTCTGATGTATGCAGACGATAGGTGGGATACGTCGTGTTTCGCACTTGTTTATTGACGATTCTCTTTGTCTGTGCTAGTCTAGGTAGTGCCATAGCGGCACCCGTAACTCATGTGGCGGTACGCGTCTCTTCTCTGGGAGAGGCCATACCGCCTCTTGTCGAGAAGAGGATATGTGCCAGCATTGAGACGATTGGGAACCACGTGTTCCTCGGTGCCGATGACCAGGCCGTGCTGAACCGGCAGGATGAGTATACCCGCATGGTTTACGACATTACGGACCGCGTGCTCATAGGGTATACGGTCGAACATATCGAACTCGTGCCGGGACCGGAAACGACGCTGTCTGTGCAGATCCGCCCCTGGGGAAGTACCATACGCCGGGTACATGTCCGCTTTGACTATGGATCTCTTCCGACATTGGGACAAGAAATGGCGGGCAGGGACCTGACCGGCGTTTCGGCTTTTATTGAAAATCTCCTGACCGGTCTTCCCGTCGATGCTCTGGACTGGGCAAATGGCACGGTCAAGGCTGTTATGGAGACGGAACTGGAGACAGAACTTCCAGAATTTTATCCGCACATTGTCATTACGCCCGGCGCGGATACGACGGTAGAAGTGTATTTTCTGCCGGTACTTCCCGTTGTGCGCAATGTCAACGTCCGCGTCGATGCGGAAAACCTGCCCAAGATCATCTTTCTCAGTACGCGCAAGCATATGGAAGACCGTTATGCAGGCCTGAATGGCCTGCCTGTTGCATTTGTGCGCCGCCATCAGCGCGATGTAGAGCGTGATTTGCAGCAGCATCTGAATGACCAGTGGGTCATAAAGAAATATAAGCTGCGCGTCCTTCCCAGTCTTTCCGTTGCTGAAAATATGGATATCCATTTAAAATCGGAAACGGATTTTTACGATGTCCGCGCACAGGCCTACATAGACGTCAGCAGGGACAGTGATGCCTATCATGATAAAGAAGATAATACGGTCCTGCGGGCCCATGTGGGCAGAAAAATCGGCAAACACCATGAGTTGTATACAGACGTGGAATTCATGCCTGCTTCTGTAGCCTGGAACTTCATTCCCGGTTACGGGTATCAGCCCCGCAAGGGAACTTGGATGGGATATAATTTTGAAAGCCAGGATGACAGCCATCATCTTTGGCTGCGGCAGGAATTAGGGGGCCGCTGGTCTTTCCGGTTCGATAAAGATCTGACAAACCATGATGAAGAGGCGGGACTCTTGTACCGTCTCCATGAATACGTCGGTTTGGAGTATATCATTTCCGGCCACGATACGTGGCTGCGGGTTATTGGCTATTTATAAGGAATTGCAAAGGAGTAATGTTACTATGATGTCAGAAATGGGTAAGAAAAAGAATGTCAAGATTTTTTCCGCTGTCATTGCAGCGATTTTTGTACTGAGTGTTGCCGGCATTGCCGTCATGCAGATGGGCAATCCCGTCAGTGCGGCGCCGTCCAGCAATATCGGCGTCGTCGATATGAGCAAGGTCATTCCGCCCGATAATCAAGATGTAGCCAATGCACAGAAAGAAATGCAGCAGGCCTCGGAAGATGCCAAGAAAAAATTTGAAGAACAGTCCCAGGGTATGACCGATGAACAGAAGAGTCAGCTCTATCAGCAGATTCAGGAAGAAATGACGAAAAAACAAGAAGACATCTATAAGGGCGTCAAAGATAAAGTCGATGAAGCCGTCGGCAGCGTTGCCAGCACGAAAGGCCTGAGCCTTGTCGTCGATAAACGGGCCGTTCTCTATGGTGGTCAGGATATTACAGAACAGGTTTCCAAGAAACTGAGTGAATCCCAGTCCAAGTAAGGATATTGCCATGAAGCGTAATTATGCGGCAGCTGCTGGCGCCGTAGTGCTGGCCTTTTGCCTGGCTGTGGCTTTCTGGATGATGCACAGCCGGACGCCGGCTGTGCCTGTTACAGAAAAAGGGCCGGTTATTGCCTGCGCCGATGTAGAACACATCATGATGAGCCATCCCTCGTACAGCCAGTACCATCGCCTGGAACTGGAATATAATGCGATGGTAGCCCAGTATCAGTTTGAACAGTGGCATTACTCGAAGCAGGCCGCATCCCAAGGGCAGGCGGCGAAAGACTTTTCTATGACCGATGCGTTGTCATCAGCGGCTCTGGATCAGGAATTACAGGCCCGGGTGGCCATTAAACAGAATGAATTGAATGCGGCGCTGGAGCAGCGGTATCAGACTCTGATCCGGGAACGCCGGCAGACACAGCCGGCCCTTTCCGATGAAGAAAATCTGAAAATCGTTAATCTCCGGCTGAAACTGGCTGCATTGGCCCTGTCCCCGTCGGAACGTAAGGCCACAGAACAGGAACTGCAGGCACTGTTGCGCAAAAGCGGTGGCGACCATCAGACGGACGCGGCTGCAGCGGCGGATATTGCCGCTGCCATGGCTCCCGATAAGGAAAAAGCACAGAAAGAACTGCAGGCATATGCGCTTCAGGTAAAAGATGAACTGACGGCCCGGCAGCAATCCAGCCGGGAATCATTCACGAAACAAATGGATTCTTTTGAGAAGCGTCCGGAGCCGGCTGTCTGGAATGCGGCCTGGAAAGAGAAACTTGAAGCAAAAGAAAAAGAAATGAAAGATCAGAAAGAAGCCATCCTGGCAGATATCCGGGATAAAGCGGCGGCCGTTGCGGAAGAACAGGGAATCGATATCATATTCTCTGAATACGAAGGCATCGGCACGGCGCTGGATGTGACCGATGATATCATTGTCAAGCTGGCATAACAGGAGGCATTATACGAATGAAACGGATAGGTAAACGATTGGCTGCTGTTTTATGCATGATAGCGGCAGTTGCCGTACTCAGCGGCTGCGGTAGTGAAGATAAAGTAGGCTATGTAGATATGAGCCGCGTACAGAAAGAAGCACCGGCCGTACAGCAGTACCAACAGAAGATAGAAGAAAAGGGCAAATCTCTCGATGCCGAACTGCAGCAGGCCCAGCAGTCCATGTCAGCGGAAGATTTCCAGAAGAAACAGCAGCAGGCATTACAGGAAAAGCAGATATACGCAGCCAGTATGCAGCGTCAGTTCATGACCGATATCCAGAGCAAATTAGGGGATATCGCCAAGGATAAAAACGTCGGCATCATCGTCTATAAGGAAGTCGTTCCCAACGGCGGTGTCGATGTAACCGATGATTTGATTGCGAAATTACAATAAAGGGGTTGACTATGTTGAAGAAGACAGTACAGGAGTTGGCCGCCATACTGGGCGGTACGGTGATCGGTGATGGCACGCGGGAAATTGAAGATATCAAGGGGCTGCAGGAAGCAGGTCTGGAGGATATCACCTTTGCAGTAGATCCATATACGGAATATCTGCCTCAGGTTCATGCCGGTGCCGTCATTGTGGAAAAAGAAGTCCCGGCCGGGGATAATACACTCGTACTGGTAAAAAATCCGCGCCTGGCTTTTTCCCAGCTCCTGGTGCTCTTCCATCCCCGGCAGACCGTGGCCCGGGGCATTCATCCTACGGCCATCGTAGATGACAGTGCTGTCCTGGGGGACAATGCCGCTGTCATGGCCTATGCTGTCATTGGCAGGAATGTCAGCATAGGAAAGAACTGCGTCATTTATCCCTATGTTTTCATTGGCGACAATGTCTCTATCGGTGACGATGCCGTCATTTATCCCGGTGCTGTCATCCACGAAAACTGCCAGCTCGGAGATCGTCTTGTCGTCCGTGCCCATGCGGTTATCGGCGGTGAAGGTTTTGGCTTTGCTACAAACGAAGGCCGTCATACGCGCATTCCCCAGATTGGCAATGTCAAAATCGGCGATGACGTAGAAATCGGGGCCTGTACGTGCATCGATAATGGAACTCTTGACAGCACCGTTGTCAAACGGGGTACTAAAATAGACAATCTTGTCCATCTCGGCCATAATGTGGAAATCGGGGAAGACTGCTTCATCATAGCCCAGGTAGGGATTGCCGGCAGTACCAAGGCGGGTAATCACTGCATCTTTGCCGGCCAGGTGGGCTGTACAGGCCATATTACCATCGGAGACAATGCTGTTTTTGCGGGAAAGACCGGGATAACCGGCAATGCGGAAGGAAACCAGGTCTATGCCGGATATCCGATGCAGCCTCATATGGAATGGAAACGGTCCCAGGTATATTTGAAACACTTGCCGGACATGGCGAAAAAAATCAAACAGCTGGAAAAGAAAATTGCTGAATTAGAAAAAAAGACAGCTGAATAAGAGGCAGCCTATGTATACCTTTATGAAAATACTAAGCTGGATCATATGCCATCTGCCCGAAGGCGTGCGGCGTGCGCTGGGACATTTCCTGGGCTGGTTCTTCTGGACCTTTGTCCCCCGAAAAAGAAAGCGGCTGGCTCAGCAGCAGATATTGGATTGTGGTATTACCAATGATCCGGAAAGAGCCATGGAGATTGCCAAGGCGAGCAGCTGCCGCTTTGGACCTATGATCATCGAGGTGTTATCCTATCCGATTTATACGAAAGAAATATTGGATAAGAAGATTACCTGGCATGGGAAGGAATATCTGGACGAGCTGAAAGAAAGCGGTGAAGGCGCCGTTTTCATGGCTTCTCACGCGGGAAACTGGGAATTATTGGGAGCGGTTCTTGCCATGAACGGTTATCCGCTTATTTCCGTGGCCCAACAGCAGAACAGTCACAGCGCCGATGCTTTTATCAACGAATACCGGGCGATGATGAAACAGCATGTCACGTACAAGACGGGAATCCGCGATATGGTGCGTTTTCTCCAAAATGGCCATTATATCGGTCTCTTGATGGATCAGGATCCGGGATATACAGGCATTATGGTCCGGTTATTCGGCCGTGATACGCTGACGGCTGACGGACCGGCTAAAATGGCAGGAATCAAAAATTATCCGATTATTTCTACGTTTATTCATGAAGACAGACCTTATCATCACGTCATAGACGTGTTGCCGCCCATCCGGCCGTATACGGCGGATCACCGCCTGTCCAAAGAAGAAAAGGAACGCATCGTCTATGCGACGACGCAGGCATTAAATGACCGGCTGGAAGAACGGATCCGGAAATATCCGGAAGACTGGTTCTGGCTTCACAACCGTTGGAAATGGACAAAACGCTATAAAGAAAAGGTAGCAAATGGTGAAATGGCTGCCAGAGGATAATCTGGCCAGAAGGGATTTTTCCGGCAATTCTTTATCCGATGACAGGTTATAGATGAAAAAATTGGCATACGAAGCAAGTCAGGCTTCGTATGCCAATTTTTTGGGGATTCGTCCATTTATATCCAGCCAAACCTGCGGCAGGCATGGAATATGCCGCCCTTGTCATTGTCATCGGTAATATAATCGGCCCGTTCCTTGAGCTGGGGACGGGCATTTCCCATAGCGATGCGGAAGAAGGGTGATACAAACATGGCGATGTCGTTGAGGCCGTCGCCGAATACGACTACGTCTTCCAGGGGAGCTCCGGCGTGTTCCATGAACCGGCGGATACCGGCACCTTTATCGGTCGGTTCCACGAGATACGTATTGGTAATGTACGGAAGCCGGGAGAGACCATATGTATCCAGAGGCGGATCACCTGCTGCCGGACGGACGTGGACGATTTTATAAATCGTCGTCAGGGAATCGATGTCCACAGGAGTTACATCGGTTTGGAATAATTGCGACTGTCCAAGATGGCGGAACGATTCATATGGCGTATGCCGGACCATTGTATTGTCTGTAAAGACGGCCCAGGGAAGATGGCGCCGTTCCAGTTCGTGGAGAAGGGCCCGGCAGTTGGCGATGGGCAGACCATTCATTTCTATGAGCGTATTATCTATGGTGAGACTATTGCCACCATCACTGACGAGCGATGTGATTCCATACCGACTGGCTGTACGGAAGCCATCACATTGTAATCTGCCCGTAGCAATAGCTACACTGTGTCCGAGCTGCCGCAGGCGGTTCAGACAGTATACCGTATCTGCCGGGATGATTTGTGATATATCAAGTCCCAGGGTACGGTCGATATCAAAAAAGAAATATTTTTTCCTCATGATACAATCCTTTCTATAAAAGAAATATCAAGTAACATTATACGGAGAAACAACGGAATATTCAATTAGTAATCCGTATCATGCACCCGTTTTGGTCAGATACATGGTAAATTATATGTCAAGTCTTGATTTTTTCTATGTATTTGATTATACTAAATGCAAGAGAAAACCCTACTGTGTTCGTAAAATGATCTCGTGTTTTGAACCAACATCTTTTACATTGGGAGTCCGGGCTCTATGGCTGCCAGGCAATGCCTTCACTGGACTGTCGAACTCCATAGGAGGACACCCACCTGCTCAGGCAGGCTCAAAACTTGGTTTATAAACGGCATGGTGGGGCTTCTTTTTCTGTATAATTCATTGTGAAGATTGAGTGCCGCTAAGTTATCTTGGCGGCTTTCTATTTACAGCAGGTGAGAACAAATGAACGGAGACGATTTATTTTCTCTGGCAGCGGAAGAACAGCAGCCTCTTCTGGCCCCTCTTGCCGTGCGTATGCGGCCGGAAACACTGGATGAAATCTGCGGGCAGGATACGCTGATCGGCCCGGGCAGTTTCCTCCGGGCCATGATTGAAAAAGATACGCTGCCCAGTCTTCTCTTTTACGGGCCTTCCGGTGTTGGAAAAACGACGCTGGCCCATGTGATAGCTCATGCGACGCATAGCCGGTTTGTCAAAGTCAATGCCGTTACGGCGGGGACGGCTGAATTGCGCAAGGTCATACAGGAAGCCAGAGATGCCATACAGATGTATCAGAAGCGGACTATCCTTTTCATTGATGAAATACACCGCTTCAATAAAAGCCAGCAGGACGTGCTTTTGCCATATGTAGAAGACGGCACGGTCATTCTTATCGGGGCTACGACAGAAAACCCGTATTTCGAAGTGAACCGGCCGCTTTTGTCGCGTCTGCGTGTCCTCACGTTTTCACCTTTGGGCAGAGAGGATATTGCCAGGATATTGATGCGGGCTCTGACGGACCAGGAAAAGGGCCTGGGCAGTCTGCATATACAGGCTGATGCAGGTGTCTTACAGCTTCTGGCGGATGGGGCAGACTGCGATGCCCGGGCCGGACTGAATCTCCTGGAACAGGCCTGTATGCTCGTTCCCGAAGGTGGCAGACTAAAAAAAGAGACGGTAGAAAAAGTTATGGGTCATGCACTGTATACGTATGACAAACAAGGTGATGCCCATTATGATACGATTTCTGCCTTTATCAAGAGCATGCGCGGTTCTGACCCCGATGCGGCCCTTCATTATCTGGCCCGCATGATAGAAGCGGGAGAACAGCCTTCTTTTATTGCCCGGCGTCTGGTCATCTGTGCGGCTGAAGACGTAGGCCTGGCAGATCCGCAGGCACTAGTAGTAGCCAACGCGGCTGCCCAGGCGGTAGAACTTGTCGGCTGGCCGGAAGGACGGATTATTTTGTCAGAAGCTGTCATTTACGTATCCTGCGCGCCCAAGAGCAATAGCGCTTATATGGCGATAGACCGGGCATTGCATGATGTGCGGCGGGGCGGATGTGGAGAAATCCCGGCATGGCTCCGCGATGCTCATTATCAGGGAGCTTCTTCTCTGGGACATGGAGCGGGGTATAAATATCCCCATGATTATCCCGGTGGCTGGGTACGGCAGCAGTATCTGCCGGATCCACTCAAAGACCGGCAGTATTATGAAGCAACGAATCACGGAAAAGAAGATGTCATGGCGGAAAAATGGCATAAACGCCGTAGCTGTGATAAATAAGTCAGAATGCATATATGGTTTGGAAGGTGAAAGGTTTGGCACAAGGGAAAACAAGACGCGTGACAAAATCCCGGCCCCGTAAGACATCGGGAAAGGGTGTGCGCCGTACAACGAAAAAAAAGGATACAGAACCGTCACTGCTGAAATATGAGATTATTGGCATCGTCCTTTTGTGCTGCGGTATTTTTATGACCGTTGGTATTGTCGGTATTGATACAGGCAGTGCAGGCCATAGTATTGATGGTATCCTGTCCTATATATTTGGCATCGGACGGATTGTTTTTACCCTGTCTATGGTGATTCTGGGGTTGAAATATATCATTTTACGCAAGGCCTGGCCCCTTACGAAGAACTGGCTGGCAGGTACGGTACTCTTTGTGTTGTTCCTGGGCCTTATCCACCTGTTATTTATTCCCCAGGGGGCAGAATTCATGCCGGCCATGCTGCGCGTCGGAGGCGGTGCGGCCGGTGCTGCCGTCGCCTCACTGCTGCGTTCCTTTCTCGGCGAATTTGGCGCCGTTCTGGTCGTTGTGGCCTTAGGGATAGTGACTCTGCTCGTATGGAAAAAATGGTCTATTTCCCGCCCCGTAGCCATCGTTTCGGACAAGGCATCAGAAGAGGTGTCCCGCGTATCCGATAAGGCCGTAGAGGGATTGCAGGAAGCATCCCGTTCTATGCAGCAGTGGCATGAACATCATCATATCTTTGATCTGGAAAAAGAAGAGCAGGAAGAACAGGCGGAAGCGGTAGGAACGGCCCGGACTGACAGGGACGTTCCCGTGGCAGAGGCAGAACCGGTGCCGGCTTTGGAATCCCGTGAGGAAGATAGTCTGCTTCACGGCCCGCGTGTGGATTTTACATCGGAAAAAAGAGATGGATTACTAGAAAACGAAGAATGTATACCAGATCTGACAGAAGAACTGGATATATCACCTGTTTCGGCGGCTCCGGCCGTGCTGCCGCCGGAAGGACGACAGGATGACGACTATGATGACGGACTGCCAGATACGGAGAAACAGCAGGAAGAAGGACAGCCGATGGAACAGCCTGTCCGGGATGTACTGCAGGAAGAACTGGCCGACTTGAAGCCAGTCGAAATCGATGCCCAGTCTACGGCCGTCGATGTGGCGCCCCAGGGGCATTCGGCCGTACCGGTGGCCAAAGGAGAAAATACATACCGCCTGCCGCCGGTGAGCCTGCTCAAACCGGGAAAACCCCTGGCAGAAGGACTGAGTGAAGAAGCCCGTCAGAATGCCGTCATTTTGCAGGAAACACTGAAAAGTTTCAACATTGAAGCCAAAGTGACGAATGCCAGTCAGGGCCCTTCTGTCACCCGTTATGAATTGGAACCGGCAGCTGGGGTGCGCGTGAGCCGGATTGTCGGTCTGGCCGATGACATTGCCCTGAATCTGGCGGCGACACAAGTTTTTATCGAAGCGCCTATTCCCGGGAAGGCTGCCGTGGGCATTGAAGTGCCGAATAAGACCCGTACGGGGGTCAATCTGCGCGATGTCCTCGATACAGATGAATTTAAAAATGCTGCCAGCGGCGTGCCTGTAAGCCTGGGCAAGGATATTGCCGGGAATCCCGTCATTGCCGATCTGACCAAGATGCCTCATCTTCTGGTCGCCGGTACGACCGGGTCCGGCAAGAGTGTCTGCATCAACACGTTTATTGCCAGTATCCTGTTTAAGCAACGACCGGAAGATGTCAAACTGGTACTGATTGACCCGAAGGTTGTCGAATTATCCGTATACAATGGCATTCCCCATTTGATGACTCCTGTCGTTACCGATCCTAAAAAAGCAGCTAATGCGCTGCGCTGGGCTGTACGGGAAATGGATGATCGTTATAAGCGGTTCTCCCAGGGATTTGCCCGGGATATCAAAAGCTTCAATGAAAAGTATCCTGATGAAGCCATGCCATATGTCGTCATTATCATTGACGAAATGGCCGATCTCATGATGGCGGCCTCCAGTGATGTAGAAGATTCTATCTGTCGTCTGGCGCAGAAGGCCCGTGCCTGCGGTATGCACTTGGTACTGGCTACGCAGCGTCCTTCTGTTGATGTCATTACCGGCCTCATTAAGGCTAATATTCCGAGCCGCATTGCTTTCCGCGTTTCCAGCCAGACCGACTCCCGTACTATCCTGGATATGGGTGGTGCCGAAAAGCTGATTGGCAACGGCGATATGTTTTATTTTCCGACGGGTGCCCCAAAACCTATCCGCGTACAGGGGGCATTTATCTCGGATGCGGAAATCGAACAGCTCGTTACGTTCATAAAAAATCAGAACACGACAGAACCGAAATACGATGAATCCATTCAGCAGTCCGCCGGTGAAAGCAGTGGAGATACGGCCGGATTTTTTGAAGATGAGCTGATGCCCCAGGCCATCGACATGGTCCTGGAAACGGGACAGGCATCTTCTTCCATGCTGCAGCGGCGTTTCCGTGTCGGATTTACCCGGGCGGCCCGCATGATTGATACAATGGAAGCCATGGGAATTGTCGGGCCGAATGAAGGAAATAAGAAACCGCGGGAAATCATCATGTCACCGGCGGAAGTACAGGCAAAATTCTTCCATAAGGACACGTGATATCATTTTTCCGGGGAATAGTATATAATTAACTATGTATGCATGGGCATATTCATATAAGGAGGCGGTTCTTTGTCTTCTATCGGCAGAGTATTACAACAGGAAAGGGAACAGCAGGGGCGTACGCTGAAAGAAGTGTCCGATGCTGTCAATATAAAAGAAGACTATCTGGATGCCCTGGAAAAGGAAGATTTTGATGTCATCCCTGGTGCCGTATTTGTCAAGGGATTTATCCGGACGTATGCGGAATATCTGGGACTGGATGGAGCCGGACTGGTCACAGCGTATAAAGAAGAGGTCCTGGCGAGGAAACCCAGGCCGGAAGTGCGTCCTGTGGCACAGAGCCCGGAACGGGCAGGAAGGGAAAAGCGGCAGAAGGAACGGAACCGTCAGAGCAAGTGGCAGGGGATAACCATTTTGTCGGGAATTATTTTATTTCTGCTGCTCATTATCTGGTTACTTTTGTAAAAGAGGCAATATATGAACGAGGAATTTCTGGTGACCAGCAGGGCCGATATGGAACGGCGCGGCTGGAATCAATTGGATTTTGTATATATCAATGGCGATGCCTATGTGGATCATCCCGGTTTCGCCGCTGCTGTTATCGGCAGGGTACTGGAGAGCCGCGGGTATCGCGTAGGCATCATTTCCCAACCGGACTGGCATAGTGCAGAACCATTCAAGGCACTGGGACGGCCCCGGCTGGGAGCGCTGATTACGGCGGGCAATCTCGATTCCATGCTCAATGAAAAAACAGCGGCAAAAAAATTTCGCAGCACCGATAATTATTCACCGGGCGGTATAGCCGGGAAACGACCTGAACGGGCTACCATCGTATATGCCAACAGGATGCGCGAGGCTTATAAAGATGTCCCCATCATTATCGGAGGCATTGAGGCCAGTCTGCGACGGTTTGCCCACTACGATTACTGGTCGGATAAAGTACGTCATTCCATATTGCTGGACAGCAAAGCCGATATCCTGAGCTATGGCATGGGGGAACACTCTGTCGTAGAAATTGCCGATGCCCTGGCTGAGGGGAAAAACGTGGCGGAGATGTATCATATCCGGGGCATCTGCTATGTGACCAGCCGGCCGCCTATATCGGAAAAAACTGTACTTTGTCCATCCTATGAGGAGGTGAAGGCAGATAAAAAAGCCTTTGCCCGGGCCTTTAAAATACAGTATGAGGAACAGGATCCTTTCTATGGCCGGACGATTATCCAGCCGTCGGAAAACCGGTATGTCGTTCAGACGCCGCCGGCTCTGCCACTTACGACAGAAGAAATGGACGCCGTCTATGAACTGCCCTTTACACGGCGCTGGCATCCCGATTATGATGATTGTGGCGGTGTGCCGGCCCTGCATGAAGTGCAGTTCAGCCTGACCAGCCACAGGGGATGCTTTGGACATTGTCATTTTTGCGCTATTACCAGTCATCAGGGACCGATTGTCCAGAACCGCAGCCATGAATCTCTGATCCGGGAGGCCGTGCATATGACACACCTTCCCGGTTTTAAAGGTTATATCCATGATGTAGGCGGCCCGACGGCTAATTTCCGCCATCCGGCCTGTAAAAAGCAACTGACGGCCGGAGTATGCAAAGACCGCCATTGTATCGGCAGTGAAATCTGTCCCAATCTGGACACGTCACATGACGATTATTTGAAGTTATTACAGGAAATCCGCCACATTCCCCGCGTCAAAAAGGTGTTTGTCCGCTCTGGACTGCGCTACGATTATCTTTTAGCGGATCACAATAAGAAATTTGTAGAAGAATTATGCCGGTATCACGTCAGCGGACAGCTGAAAGTGGCACCGGAGCATGTCGTAAAGCATGTGACCGATTTAATGGGAAAGGCTGATGTACATGCCTTTCTGACTTTTAAGAAATGGTTTGACGAAGCCAACCGGAAATTGGGAAAAAAGCAGTACCTGGTGCCATATTTTATGTCCAGCCATCCGGGCTGCACTCTGGCCGACGCCATTACATTGGCGGAATTTTTGCGGGATATGCATATGCAGCCGGAACAGGTACAGGATTTCATCCCTACTCCGGGGAGTCTCTCGACGGCTATGTATTACACGGGCATGAATCCACTGACCGGGGAAAAAGTTTACGTAGCCCGGCGGCCGGAAGAAAAACAGATGCAGCGGGCTCTGATGCAGTACAAGAATCCGGCCAATTATGATATTGTCTACAAGGCGCTGTGCATAGCCGGACGGCGGGATCTTATCGGCTATGGCAGTCACTGCCTGATTCCGCCCCGCCGGCCGGGAAAAGCGCGGATGGAAAAGACTGCGGGAAGGGCAGGGAACCGCCGGCCCGGAAACCCGGGGCGGAAGGGCAGAACGCTTCAAGACCGGCAGCGCCATGGATTCAGGTGATTTCATGAAAAAATATGTACCGACACTGGCTATTGTACTGTTTGTACTGGCTGTGCTCGGATTCAGCAATATATTACTGGAAAAACAACAGGAAGAGAAAGCACAGGATGCATACCGGGCCGAACGGCACCTTGTCGTGTATTCCGATATGCCGGCCGACGTCAACAGTGCTCTGGCCAGGAAGTTTTATAGAGATACGGGACTGCGCGTACAGATTGAAACGCGTACTGATAGTGAACTGCAGTCGCTGGCTGACGATGCAGCGTCTGATGCCGGGCCGGACATGGTCATTGCTTCCGAACCGGTATTGAAGGATCTGCAACAGGCCTCGATATTCGTTCCCTATGCGTCACTGGCTACGGAAAGCGTTCCCTATTCGTTTAAAGATGCAGATGGATATTGGACAGGTGCCTGGTATGATCCTATGGTTTTCGTCGTGAGCAAGGCATATTACGAACGCCGTGGCAGTGAACTGGAAACCTGGGATGATCTGCTGACTGATCCGAATATGGTCCTGGCTTTTCCCGATCTGGCAGCGACGGATATGGCAGGAGACTTTCTCTGTTCGTATGTAGAAATTGCAGGGACAGCAGAAGCCAGCCGGTACTTTAAGGCTCTGCAGCCTCATATTGCATCGTATGCCAAGACGATGTCTCCCATCGTGCGCCGCGTTGCTGCCGGTGAAGCCGATATGGGTGTTGCCAGTGCTATGACTGTCCGTCAGTTCCTGCGGGATAAAGCGCCGGTTGTCATGCTGTATCCCCAGAATGGGACATCTTACTGGCTGTACGGCAGGGGAACGACGAAATGGTGTACCGATACGGAACTGGCTCCCGTCTTTGCCGACTGGCTGCTGTCGCGGAGCGCCCTGGCACTGCTGCATCAGAATACACTGTTTTTGACGACAGCCAGCGATGTGCTGCCGAAAGAATTAGATGGACGCAACCGGTATCCTGTGCTTTTCCCTGTCCGCAAATTGTATACGGATCAGGGACGGAAAAATGTACAGGATTGGTGGATTAAAACTATTCGATTTGGAAAGGAACCATAAGTTACATGGAAAAAATAGGATTTGTCAGTCTGGGTTGTTCAAAAAATCTCATTGATACAGAAGTGATGCTGGGCATTTTGCGGGACCGCCATATGGAAATCACCGATGACCTTGAAGAGGCGGATATCATCATCGTAAATACGTGCACGTTTATTGAAAAAGCAAAGCAGGAATCAATTGATACGATTCTCCAGGCAGCCAGATATAAGACAGAAGGCCGTTGTCAGATACTGATTGTAACAGGCTGTCTCAGCCAGCAGTATAAAGAAGAACTGATGAAAGAAATGCCTGAGATCGATGCTTTGCTGGGAACGGGATCATGGGACCGGATCTGGGATGCCATCGATACCGTCAAAAAAGGAAGAAAAGCCTGTTTTATGGATAATGTCAGCCATTTGTATAATCAGAATACGAGCCGGCTGCGTACGACACCATCTTACAGTGCTTATGTCAAAATCGGGGAAGGCTGCAATAACGGTTGTTCCTTCTGCATCATTCCCCATGTCCGGGGCCGCTTATACAGCCGTCCTGTCGATTCGGTCGTGGCAGAAGTCCGGCAGCTGGCTGATGACGGAGTGAAAGAAATCAATCTCATTGCACAGGATACGACTAGTTATGGCGTCGATCTGGCCGGTCATTCCCTGCTGCCGGAACTGTTGCGCCGCCTGGTAAAAATAGATGGCATCCGCTGGATCCGCCTGTTTTATCTCTATCCGCATTACTTTACAGACGAACTGATGGAACTGATCGTCAAGGAAGATAAAATCTGCCCGTATGTCGATCTGCCGCTGCAGCATATTTCCCAGTCTGTGCTGGAACGCATGAACCGCCGCGATTCGGAAGAAGATGTGCGCCGTCTCATGAAAAAGTTATGCAGTCATGGCCGTAAACTGACATTGCGGTCCACGTTCATTGTAGGTTTTCCCGGTGAAACAGAAGAAGAGTTCCGCCAGCTTTGCGATTTCGTTAGAGAAACGGAATTCGATGATGTAGGCGTCTTTACCTACAGCCGTGAAGACGGGACGCCGGCAGCCCGGATGGATAATCAGATTCCTGAAGAAGTCAAAGAGGAACGTTATCATCAGCTCATGGCTATCCAGGCAAAAGTGTCGGAACATCGCAATCAGGAACTGGAAGGTTCCCTTCATACGATGCTCGTCGAACGGGTGGAAGAGGAACAGGGAATCTGTCAGGCTGTGGGGCGTATTGAAATTCAGGCTCCCGATGTAGATGGTCTGACGTATCTGGAAAACGCCGAAGGCGTACAGCCGGGAGATATGATTCCCGTGCGGATTTCCCAGGGATTCGCCTACGATTTGGTAGCCGAACGGGCTGAATGATGAGGTGACACTATGTTTGTCGAAGTGGTGACGACGGGCTCGGAACTTCTCCTGGGTGAAATCGTCAATGAAAATTCCCGCTACCTTTCGCGGGAACTGAATGCTCTTGGGTATTCTGTCATATATCATACGACAGTCGGTGATAATCCGGAACGCATGGAAGGGGTACTGCGCACGGCTCTGCAACGGGCTGATATCGTTATAACGACAGGCGGTCTTGGCCCGACACAGGGCGATATGACAAAAATCATCGGTGCCAGGGTAATGGGGGTCCCCCTCGTGTATCATGAAAAAATTGCGGAAGCTATCGGGGAGTGGGTTACGGCTCATCACCCGGACCGGGAGTTGACGGAAAACCAGAAACGGCAGGCTATGATACCGGAAGGCGCTGTCGTTTTTTCCAATGGTGCCGGAACAGCTCCGGGAACGGCCCTGAAAAAAGGTGAAAAACTGCTGGTCCATCTTCCTGGGCCGCCGCTGGAAATGCGCTGGATGTACGAACACCGCCTGAAGCCGTATCTGATCCGGACATTCGGTTCCCAGGGACACATCGAGTCATTGTATATGAAAATATATGATATGGGAGAGGCCTTTATTGAAGACAAGCTGATGGATCTTATTAAAGGGCAGTCCAATCCGACACTGGCCATGTATGCACGGCCCGGTTTTGTGGAAGTACGGATAACGGCCAGGGCACAGACGGAAGAAGAAGCACGGGCATTGATGGAACCCGTTCGGCAGGAATTGCAGAAACGGCTCCACCGGGCCGCTGTAACCTATAATCAGGAAACGATGGCAGCCCTTCTGGGACGGATCCTGAAAGAAAAAAAAATGACGGTCAGCGCGGCAGAGTCCTGTACGGGAGGCCTTGTAGGATCCCTTATCACCGACGTCGCCGGCAGCTCGGCTTATTTTCTTGGGTCGGCTGGCACGTATTGCAATGCCATGAAGGAACACATTCTCGGTGTATCGGCGGATACGCTGGCTGCCTATACGGAAGTCAGCTCCCAGACGGCTGCTGAAATGGCCGATGGCAGCCGCCGGTTATATGGTTCGGATCTGGCTATCAGCACGACGGGAATTGCCGGTCCATCCGGCGGCAGCAGAGAAAAACCTGTTGGCCTGGTCTATACGGGAATTTCCGGTCCGCGGGGGACCGTAACCCATAAGGATATCTATCCCGGCGACCGGACAGAAGTAAAGCGCCGTGCCGCGACACGGGCTGTCTATTATGCCGTTCAATATCTTTTGGAACATACAGAACAGGAGTAGACTATGGAAGAAAAACAAACAGCACTGGAAAATGCTATGCGCAAAATTGAAAAAGATTTTGGCAAAGGAGCTATCATGCGCCTTGGCGACATAGCGGACAAAATGAATATCGAAGTAATTTCATCGGGGTCCCTTGCCGTCGATCTGGCTGTCGGTGTCGGAGGATATCCCCGCGGCAGGGTCATCGAAATTTATGGACCGGAATCTTCCGGGAAAACGACGCTGGCTCTCCATGCCATTGCCTCGGCACAAAAAGGAGGCGGCATTGCCGCGTTTATCGATGCGGAACATGCGCTCGATCCGGTATATGCCCGTCATCTTGGCGTCGATACGGCCAATCTGCTCGTTTCCCAGCCGGATAACGGGGAACAGGCCCTGGAAATCACGGAAGAACTCGTACGCAGCGGTGCCGTCGATATTATCGTCGTGGACTCTGTCGCAGCCCTGGTACCTAAAGCCGAAATTGAAGGAGAAATGGGCGATTCCCACGTGGGCCTTCAGGCGCGCCTCATGAGCCAGGCCCTGCGTAAATTGACGGGTATTATTTCAAAATCCAAGGCTATCGTTATTTTCATTAACCAGCTCCGTGAAAAAGTCGGCGTCATGTTTGGCAATCCTGAAACGACGACCGGCGGCAGGGCACTCAAATTCTATGCTTCTATCCGCATGGAAATCCGCAAGGGGGAAGCCATCAAGCAGGGCGGTGAAGTCATTGGCAACCGTGCACGGGTAAAAGTCGTCAAAAATAAGGTGGCGCCGCCATTCCGCAACTGTGAATTCGATATTATGTACGGGACGGGGATTTCCCGGGAAGGGACTATCCTCGACCTGGGGACATCAATGGACATTATCGAAAAAAGCGGGACCTGGTATTCCTACAAGGGCGAACGACTGGGACAGGGGAAGGAAAATGTCAAACTGTTCTTGAAAGATCATCCTGAAATCGCCGACGAAGTGGAACATATCATCCGCGATACACTGGCGGCAGAACCAGAAAAATTCGATGCTGTCGTCGAAGAAGTCCATGAAGCAGAAGAAGCCGGCGCGGCTGAAAGCCTGGCAGAACCTTCCGGAGAAGCCTGATAATGGATTATAATGAAGCCTATGCCAGGGCACTGCGGCTGCTGAATATCCGTTTTCTCAGTGAAGGCGAACTGCGCCGCAAACTGCAGGTCCGTGGCACGGGAAATGAAGTCATTGACGACGTTCTGGAGACACTGCGGCAGGAACATTTTGTGGACGACCAGCGCCTGGCAGAGGCCGTGTATGCTTACTATGCCCGTAAAGGACAATACGGCCACCGCTACATTGTCAGCCGGTTGCAGAAGCGGCAGCTGCCAGTGCCGGAGAACACACCCTGCGTCGATGAAATGACCGTGGCGGAACAACTGGTATCCCGGCGTTTCAAAGAAGGAACAGAGCCGCGCAAGATTGCCCGGTTTCTTCAGTACCGTGGTTTTTCTCCCTCCGTCATCAGGGAAATCCTCAGTGGTTTTGGCTGGTAAAACGTGGTCATTATGCTATTGGCTGGCGTATAAATTATTCATATGGTCTATGAGTTTACCTTGACATCAGTATAAAAAAAATTTACAATTATAAGAGCCGGTTTTCTATACTGGTCATATATTTTGCATAATTGCAGGTTTTTTGAAAATGATGTAAATGAAATAATTACACATATAAAAAGCCGGACGCATGTTCGGCTTTTTATGGTGAAAAGGGGGTGAAAACTGAATATGTTAGCTATCATTGCTGCAGCCGTAGCTTGTGGAATCATTGGTGTCGGGACGGGCTATTTTTACCGCATGAAAATTGCCGAAGGCAAAATTGGCAAGGCGGAAGTAGAAGCGGAACGCATTATCTCTACGGCACGGCAGAATGCAGAATCACGGAAAAAGGAATTGGTCCTCGAAGGAAAGGAAGAGGTCCATAAGCTGCGCAGTGATGCGGAACGGGAAAATAAGGAACGCAGAAATGAATTGCAGCGCATGGAACGACGCCTGTTGCAGAAGGAAGAACATCTGGATAAGAAATCCGATTCCATGGAAAAACGCGATGAAGCTCTGCAGCGCAAAGAAGAAGAAATCACCAGGACACAGGAAAAGATTGAGTTGCTGCACAGCCAGCAGATGGAAGAACTGGAACGTATTTCCAGCCTTACCTATGATGAAGCCAAGGAACTCTTGCTGAACAACGTAAAAACGGAAGTTAAGCATGAAACGGCGATGCTCATCAAAAGCCTGGAAGAACAAGCTAAGGAAGAAGCGGAAGGAAAAGCCCGCGAAATCATTTCTACAGCTATTCAGCGCTGCGCTGCTGACCATGTAGCCGAAACGACCGTCTCTGTCGTAGCACTGCCGAATGATGAAATGAAAGGCCGCATCATTGGCCGTGAAGGCCGTAATATCCGGGCTATTGAAACGCTGACCGGTGTGGACCTGATCATTGACGATACGCCGGAAGCCGTTATCTTATCTTGTTTTGATCCTATTCGTCGTGAAGTAGCCCGCATTGCACTGGAAAAGCTGATTGCTGATGGGCGTATTCATCCGGCACGGATAGAAGAAATGGTAGAAAAAGCCCGTAAAGAAGTCAACCAGAAAATACGGGAAGCCGGTGAACAGGCGACGTATGAAACGGGTGTACATGGGCTGCATCCGGAACTGGTTAAAATACTGGGCCGTCTCCGGTACCGTACGAGTTACGGACAGAATGTCCTGCGCCATTCCATTGAAGTGTCCCAGCTGGCAGGTGTTATGGCAGCTGAACTGGGCGTCGATGAAAACCTCGCTAAGCGGGCAGGCCTTATTCATGATATTGGCAAGGCGCTGGATCATGAAATGGAAGGAACTCATGTGTCTATCGGCACAGAAGTTGCCAAGAAATATGGCGAATCAAAACTGGTAGTCAACTGCATTGCATCGCATCATGGTGATGAAGAACCGAAGAGCGTAGAAGCCGTCCTCGTTTCGGCAGCTGATGCTGTTTCGGCGGCACGGCCGGGAGCAAGACGGGAAACACTGGAAAATTATCTGAAGCGCCTCACAAAACTCGAAGAGATTGCCGAATCCTTCGATGGAGTAGAAGATTGCTTTGCTATACAGGCTGGCCGCGAAATCCGCGTAATGGTCAAGCCTGAAAAACTGGATGAAGCCGATTGTGTGCTCCTCGTTCACAACATTGTGAAACGTATTGAAGCAGAACTGGAATATCCGGGACAGATTAAAGTGGTAGTCATCCGGGAAACCCGGATGATTGATTATGCAAAATAAGAGGAAATACAGCCCCCGCCGCTGCCGGCGGGGGTATTTTTTTAGAAACGGACTGATTTAAAAAATTTTTTGAAAAAAGACTTGCCAAACCACAATGCACATGGTATAATTGTTTTCGTTCGAGGCACTAAGCCTTGGATATATGAAACGGCCTCGTGGTGTAGCGGTTTAACATGTCGCCCTGTCACGGCGAAGATCGTCGGTTCAAATCCGATCGAGGTCGCCATATTTGCTCAGGTAGCTCAGTCGGTAGAGCAGGGGACTGAAAATCCCCGTGTCGGCGGTTCAATTCCGTCCCTGAGCACCA
>NZ_DGXL01000010.1:0-58149 GCF_002395615.1 Megasphaera sp. UBA4233
TCATGACCGATGCCGATGTCGATGGTGCCCACATCCGTACACTGCTTCTGACATTTTTCTACCGGTTTATGAAACCGCTGATTGAACAGGGCCATGTATATATTGCCCAGCCGCCGTTATACCAGGTACGCAAGGGAAAACAGGTATGGTATCTCTATACGGATGAAGCGATGAATGCCAAGTTGGAAGAATTGGGAAAAGACAGCTCGGTTGTCGTACAGCGGTACAAAGGGTTGGGTGAAATGAATCCGGAACAGCTCTGGGAAACGACGATGGATCCGGCGAATCGCACTATGCTTAAGGTACACCTGGAAGACGCTGTAGAAGCCGATAAGATTTTCTCCGTCCTCATGGGAGATAAGGTGGAACCGCGTCGTAAATTTATTGAAGAAAATGCAAAGAAAGTCCGCAATCTGGATTTGTAAGAGATTTCCTTGAGGGGGGGATGTCTGATGAAACGAATTTGGCATGTAAGTCTTTGCACAGCGCTGTGGTGCGCCTGTACGCTTTCTGTGCTGGCGTCTGGTACGGTGTTGCCGGCTGAGGCGGCACCGTCTGTGGCAGAACAGATACAGCCGGTCGTCATTACCGATCCGGCTGTACATATGAAAAATACAAACAAGTATTATGTTACATCAGGCCGCGTATATAATGCCGTCACAGGAGCTGTTGAGGGAATTTCCCGTGAAAAGACAGGACTCCCACAAGATACGGGACGATACTATTACCGGGTAGAAAAAAATCTTACTGGTGACTATTTCTATAGTGTCAAAGCATATGATACGGACAGTCACATCCTTATAGGCAGTTATTTTGTTGCTAAAGATGATTCCTGTGTCTGGAAATTACAGGATAATGATGATGCCGTACTCATTCTGGGAACGCCGGAAAAGTTGCTCGATAAGGCAGAAGTGACGGTATATCCAGGTAAAATACCGATGGGAAGCTATGGCATCCTGCGCGTCCGCATGCCGGGACGACTGCCCTATGATATCAAAATTACCAGTCTGAATCCTTCTGTAGCCGATATTTCTGAAAAAATGAATATCGTGTCTAAATCGGAAGGGAAGGCAGACCTTGTTATCGATTTACGCATGGGTAACACGGTACGTACCATTACCCGGACCGTTAAAGTCATTGAGCCTGCTGATTCATCGAATCACGATTCCGGACGCAGGCCGATTGGCATCGGTATCGGTGTCGGATGGGGCGGCGGATGGCATCACCATGGCCACGGCGGCATTGGAATCTGGGTATGATAAAAAAAATTGAGACCGCTCATTCAGCGGTCTCTTTTTTTGTTACCAGAATTTTATCGACGCGGAGATTATCCATATCCATGACTTCAAAAGTGAAGTTTTTCCAGCTGCATGTATCCGTTTCAGTAGGGATACGGCCTATTTTATACGTAACGAATCCGGCCAGTGTTTTGTATAGATCGTCTTCTTCTCCGGGAAGGTCTTCATCGAGGTCAAAGAAATCTTTAAATTCTTCGATTGTGAGCAGACCTTCCATGAGCCATTCGCCGGGGCCGCGGCGGATGATGCGGTTGGCTTCTTCCTGCTTTTCCTCTTCACCGGCAGGCATGATTCCCAGTAGTTCTTCCAGAATGTCATGGAGCGTGACGATGCCGCTCAGGCTGCCATATTCATCGAGGACCGCCGCTTCATGGACACCGTGTTCGCGGAAAGTCTGGACGACTTTCATAATATCCATCGATTCGGGAACATAGATAGGCCGGCGCAGGCTGTCCTCCAGAATCTGTATCATCGACGGTGTATGCTGTTTAAGGACGGAAGCGTGATATTTGCCAAAAACATCGGTAATGGATACGACGCCGACAAAATCGTCGAGTGACCCACGTCCTACCGGCATGATCAGATGATGGCAGTCTAACATTTCTCTGATGACCGTTTCTTCCGGATCTTCCAAATCAATCCAGTCCACCTGGGTACGGTTAGTCATGATATCGCTTACATCCATATCGCCGAGACGGAATACGCGGTCTACCAGTTCCGGCTCTTCTTTGGCAAAGGCACCCAGCTCGGCTCCCTGTTCGAGGAGCAGCTTGATTTCGTCTTCTGTGACGGGTTTCTTTTGTGGATGACCGGCCCCCATGAGTTTCATAACGGCTGCCGTCGAAGCAGACAGAAACCATACCAGCGGTGTACAGAGAGAAGAAAAATACAACATGGGGCGGGCCAGAAAACAGGCAATCCGTTCTGGATTATCAATAGCCAGACGTTTAGGAACCAGTTCTCCCAGAATCAATGTCAGATAGGTAATGGCAATGACCAGCGTTGTCAGGCTAACTGAGTAGGCATAAGGAGCTATAGGCGGATAGAGGTCTATGAGAGAATGGGACATGGGCTCTGCCATGGCTGTACCGCCATAGACACCGGTGAGCAGGCTGACCAGAGTCATGCCGAATTGTACGGTAGAAAACATTTTATTCGGGTTTTCCCGCAACCGGATGACAATACGGGCAGAATTGTTTCCTTCCTCTACCAAAGCCTCCAGACGGGCCTGACTACAGCTGACGATGGACATTTCCAGCATAGAAAAAATGCCATTCCCGATGATGAGCAATACGATGACCATAAATTGTTCCCCTAGCGAGACATCCAAATCTGATAGCAACTCCTTTTTAAATTCAAAATATGGGTATTTGATGAGTATTATAACGTGTTTATTCTGTTTAGGCAAGGTGATAGCGGAAACATTCCGTTTCATTATTCTGGTCTATACTGGCAGGCCGGGGCAGACTCTGGTATGATAGAAAAAGAAACATTATTTCAAGGAGGATGATAGGCGATGATTTATACAGGGGATGAAATGGAAAAAAAAGCCGTTCTGGAAACGGCGGCCCGCATGTGTGCAGCAGCCAGGACAGCGCCGAAAACGCGGCATATTGATGGTATCCATACGCTGGTCGTTACGGGAGAAGAAAAGGATGCGCTGGCTGATAAAATGGAAGAAATCGGAAAGAAATATTTTGGTGATTCCTGGCAGCACTGGTATGGACGGGATGCAGGCAATGTACGGCAGGCCGACGCCGTAGTTCTCATCGGTATTGAAAAAAGCTACCGCGGCCTGGCTCACTGTAATTTCTGTGATTTTGGCGATTGCGGCAGCTGCCGGGAAGCCGGTGGCAATTGTGCGTATATCTACGTCGATCTGGGCATTGCCTTGTCTTCCGCTGCGCTGGCGGCACACCGGGAGCTGACCGACAGCCGGATTTATGCGTCTATTGGAAAAGCGGCAGGTGAAATGCCCTATGGTTGTGAATATAAGTGGCTGGGTATTGCCATATCCGTTTCTGGAAAGGATCCCTTTTTTGACCGGTAAAAAGTATAAACTGATAGTTCACATTTTTTCTGTATCTGCTATACTAGATACGGATTGAAATACAGGGAAAGAAGGAAGTATCATGAAGTTTCAGCAGATTTTGAAAAAAGTATGTATTCTCGTTACAGGAGCCGTTATGAGCGCCTCGGTCTGTCTGGCTGCTATACCATATGACCAGGTCCTTGTCGGTGGCATCGGTCCCGGCTCGGCTGTTAGTTATATGAAGAGCCTTTATGGCCAGCCTGATTCAACGAATTTTGATACGCCGACGCAGGCAACCTACACCTATGGCAATTCTTTTGTCGTTACATCGAATCCTTCTGATGTCAGCACTGTTTTTACTGTCCTTTCTTCAGGGCATAATGGACTGAATACGCCGGCTGGTGTCGGCGTCGGTATGGATGAAGCCGTCATTACAGAAAAATACGGCCCCTGCGAAAGAAAAGGGGAAGTCAATGGCGTCACCTACTATCATTACGCTATGGAACCCAATCCGTCCCTGCCCAATGCGTTTGGCGGATATAGTTTCGGTGTAGAAAATGGCAAAATCATTTCTATCTGGGCTGGTGTCGTAGCCGATGACAATGGAGCGGCGGCAGCGGCGGCAGTAGCAGGCGGTACAGCAACTACCGTGGATGGAACAGCACAGGCTTCACAGAATACCTCTACACAGGAACCAGCACCTACACCGGTCGTTGCTCCTGTCAGTCCGGCTGATGCCAAGACGATAGCGGAACATAATGCGCCGGAACAGAAAGAAACGGCTCCGGATACGACATCCAAAGTTACAACAGACAATGGCACGACGGTCACTATAGAAAAGACGGAATAAGATATTTGTATACCGTTGGATATAGTTTCTGTGCATTATAAAAACAGGCTGCTGCATGAAGCAAATACTGCTTTATGCGACAGCCTGTTCTTTATGACCGTAATCCGGGACTTATTCTTCTTTCTGGGAACGAAGGAAGAGCGTACGCAGTTCTTCTGCCGGATCTTTGTGCTGGAAAAGGATATCATAAATAGCCTGTGTAATAGGCAGCTCTACCTGCCATTGAGCCGATAAATCCATGAGTGCTTCACAGGTATATACTCCTTCGGCTAATTTATGAAATGGTTTCTGTAAAATGAAATCTTCACCGAACCGCCGGTTGTTGCTGTGCTGGGAAAAAAGAGTCGCTTCGTAGTCTCCCAGGTGGCTCAGGCCGTATACGGTCATGGCACTGCCTCCCATAGCGGCGACGAGCCGGGATAATTCATGGGTACCTCTGGCCATGAGAGCGCCTTTGAGGCTGCTGTAGTGGAACCCGTCGAGCATGCCGGCAGCGATGCCATAGACATTTTTAGCGGCTGCACCGATTTCCGTGCCTAATAGATCCGTGCCATAATAAAAGCGGATCAGGGGACTGCTAAAAATATCGGCAATGCGCCGTGTCCGTTCTTTATTATCTGATGCCATGACCATGCAATTCGGCATACCGGAAAGGAAATCCTGTACATGACCCGGACCCACCCATACGACAGTACGTGCGTCTTCGCCCAGTTCTTCTTTCATGATTGTAGAAAGTCTCTTACCTGACCCTGTTTCCAATCCTTTCATGCAAAGGACGAAGGGCATGTGGGTCAGGCGCGTAGCCCTGATCTGTTTGGCCAGACTGCGCAGCTGCTGGGCGCTGATACTGATAATGACGATATCGGCACCGGCCAGGGCGGCGGTCAGGTCGGCCGTAAGAGCAATGTCAAGAGGCATATGAAGGTATTCATTCTGACGTTGTGAAATAAGTTCTGCCAGATGGGGAGAACCGGGACGGCCCCAGAGAGTGACATTATGGCCAATGCGGTGAGCATACCAGGCATGAAAAGTTCCCCAGCGGCCACAGCCTAAGACAGTAATATTCATAAAGAGAAAACCTCCGGATGATACAATATTCGACATAACAGGATATATCCCTGTGCTTTTATATTATACCATGAATCATAAGCAGGTTAAAATTAGGCAGGGCATAGGATTCATGATACAATACGTATGTAGACATTTCTGAACGACGAAAGGAGTCCTTATTATGAGTTTACATATTGAAGCCAGAGATGGAGAGATTGCAGACCGTATATTACTTCCCGGAGATCCTTTGCGGGCAAAATATATTGCTGAAACCTTTTTGGAAGGCGCCCGGTGTTTTAACAGGGTGCGAAATATCCTGGGATATACCGGCACCTATAAAGGGCAGCGTGTTTCTGTCATGGGAACGGGTATGGGGATTCCGTCTATTTCTATTTACGTCCATGAACTCCTTGAAAGTTACGGTGTAACGAAATTGATCCGCGTCGGTACATGCGGTGCCATGCGGGAAGATATCCATCTTCGCGATGTTCTCATCGCCCAGGGAGCGACGACGGACTCATCGATTATCCGGAATATCTTTGGCCCGTCTATCAACTATGCTCCTTTGGCTGATTTTGACCTTCTCCGCACAGCCTATGAAAAAGCCAGAGAACATAACCTTTCGGTCCGCGTCGGCAATATCGTCTCCGTAGACCGGTTTTATGATGAAGAAATCGATAATAAAAAACTCACCGATTATGGCATCATGGCCGTAGAAATGGAAACGGCCGCTCTGTATATCATGGCGGCAAAATATAAAGCCCATGCCCTGGGGATTTTTACGGTCAGTGACCATCTCCTGACGGGGGCTGCCTGCACGGCAGAAGAACGGCAGACTTCCTTCAATGACATGATCCGCATTGCCCTCGATACGGCAGTAAGCGAATGAGATGATTAGTTCGGCAGAAGGCAGTGATATGACTATGTTACATGATGACCTGATTTATGAAATCCTTTCTGTGGTCAGCGAAATACCGGAAGGACGGGTCGCTTCTTACGGACAGATTGCACGGCTCATTGGCAGAGATAATAATGCCCGTCTGGTAGGAAAAGTCCTGAGTATGGCGGAATATTATGGCAGATATCCCTGCCATCGGGTTGTCAATAGTGCCGGCAGACTGGCACCTTCTTTTTCATCACAAAGGAAACTTTTGGAGAAAGAAGGCGTTGTATTTAAGAAAAATGGCTGTGTAGATATGAAAATATTTCAATGGAATGAAGGTATGACTTAAAAAGAAAATCACGATATAAAAAAGCGATGTATCTGTCATGATAGCCATTACAGATACATCGCTTTTATCATATCTTCTGTTTTAAAACTTGGCGATGATAGCGTCGCGGTATTCTTCCGTTTTAGCTGTTCCACCCAGGTCAGGAGTAAGGTATTTCCTTTCGGCCAGCACGTCGTCAACGGCACGGCGGATAGCTTTGGCCGTGTCTGTTTCGCCTATGTATTCGAGAAGCATGCAGGCCGACCAGAGAAGGGCTGTCGGATTGGCGATGTGTTTGCCGGCAATATCGGGAGCACTGCCATGGACGGCTTCGAACATGGCATAGTCACTACCGATATTCATGGACGGAAGAAGTCCCAGTCCGCCGATGAGGCCGCTTGTCAGGTCGGAAATGATATCGCCGTATAGATTGGGCATGACCATGACATCGAAATTTTCCGGATGCATGACCAGCTGCATGCACGTGTTATCTACGATTTTGTCATCACTTTCAATCTGGGGATATTCTTTGGCAATTTCGCGGAAAATAGACAGGAACATGCCATCGCTGAGTTTCATGATATTGGCCTTGTGGACACAAGTCACTTTATGGCGGTTGTGGGACAGGGCATATTCAAAAGCGGCGCGGATGATGCGGCTGCTGGCATGACGGGTGATGATTTTGATGGAATGCATTTCATCATCACTTATCTTTTCTTCCACGCCGGCATATAAATCTTCTGTATTTTCACGGAATGTTACCAGATCGACGTTGGGAAATGGTGTCTTGACGGCCGTATTGGATTTTGCCGGACGGATATTGGCAAAAAGATCGTATTTTTTGCGCAGCATGACGTTGATGGAACGGAATCCCGTGCCAATAGGCGTTGTAATTGGTGATTTGAGCAGGATATGCGTCTTTTCAAACGACTGGAATGCGTCATCTGGTACGAGGGCACCGTGCCGTTCGTATTCGGCAGCTCCTACGTTGAAACATTCATATTCCAGCGGTGCCTTGGCAGCTTTCAAGATATCTATGACAGCGTCAGTGATTTCAGGGCCGATGCCATCGCCTTTAAATACAGTAATAGTTTTCATGGTTATCGATCCTCCATAGGAATGTATTCGCGGATTTCGCCGACATACTTGGCAGCCGGGCGGACGATGCGGTCGTCGTACTGTTTGTGTTCGATATTATGAGCCAGCCAGCCGACGAAACGGCTGATGACAAAGAGTGGCGTGTACAAATCACGGGGGATGCCCAAAAGCTGATAGGCAAAGCCGCTGTAGTAATCGACATTGCTGCACATATGGGTCCCTTTTGCTTCGGAAAGAGTCTTTATGGCTACCTTTTCAAAGCGGCGGTAGAAATTGTATATTTCATCCATGCCCTTTTCTTTGGCGACGATGCCGCAGAAGTGACGCATGATTTCCGCACGGGGATCGGAAAGAGTATAGACAGCATGACCAAACCCGTAGACCAGACCGCTGTGATTCTTGAATTTTTTCTGCAGGATTCTATGTACGACATCTTCCATCTGGGCATCGGTCGCTTTGATGCCGATGGCATCAATGATGCGCTCCATCATGATGGAAACTTTGACATTGGCACCGCCGTGACGAGGTCCCTTGAGGGCTGCCACAGAAGCGGCCATGGCAGAATAGATATCTGTATTGGTAGAGGATACGACGAGGTTGGCAAAGGTCGAGTTGGTACCACCGCCGTGATCGGCGTGGAGAAAGAGAAGAATATCGAGAAGATGTGCTTCTTCTTCGGTAAATCTGCCATCCAGGCGGAGCATGGAAAGAATATTCTGAGCCGTCGAGTAATCTTTGCGGGGATAGTGGATGACCAGACTCTGCCTGTTGTAATAGTGTACTTTGGACATATAGGCGTAAACCGCAATAGAGGGCAGTTTACTCATAATATTGAGCCCTTTACGCAAGGTCTGATAGACATCGATATTGTCCGGATCGGGGTCATAATTGTACAATGTGATGAGCGCATGCTGTAATTTATTCATCAGGTTTTTGCCGGGCAGACGCAGGAGATTCATTTCCAGAAATTCGTCAGGCAGGTCGTAGCCGCTCTGCAGGACTTTACAGAATGCATCGAGTTCTTCCCGTGTCGGCAGATAGCCGAAAAGAAGGAGAAAACAAGCCTCTTCATAGAGAAAACCGTGGTAATCTTCCCGTTCGATGAGAGTACGAATATCAATTCCGCGGTAGTACAGGATACCGTCACAATCTATTTTATTGCCATCGGCGTCGCGTTTATAGCCGACGACATCGGCAACCCGGGTCAGACCGACTAATACGCCTGTATGGTCTTCATTACGCAGACCCCGTTTGACGCCAAATTTAGGGAACCAGTCACGCGGAATCTGTGTGTAGTTTTGTGATTTGCCATAAAATTGCGCCAGATAAATATTCTTATCCATGAAATTCCTCTCTTTCCGATACGGTATAAATAACGAAATGAAAATTTTTAAATATTTATCATTTTTTTATATTTATACATTCATAGATTTACTCCGCCAAGCTCTCTGAGAGTATAAGTTATTATAGCATAATTACGGGAAAAGTAAAACGAATGACGAAAATAATTTTCCCATTTCTGACACTAGGCAGGATAAGAATAATTATGATATAATATGGACGTAACGAATAATATTTTCACTATATGAAAATTATTTACGTTAATTTCAATATCAGCAAACACAAACAATTGTACAATAAGGGAGGAATCAAGGCGATGATAAAGCTATTTGACGGTGGTGCCTGGCTCATCCATGGGACAGAAGTCGTTCCGGAACAAGAAGAAAAAAGGGCAGAGACTTTGGCCGGTCATGCTCTTTCTAAAAAAGAAGGAAAGAAAGGGACTATTGCCTATTCTATTTTAAAACAGCATAATACGGCTCCGGATATGGATCATCTGAAAATAAAATTTGATGCCATGGCTTCCCATGACATTACCTTCGTAGGTATTATCCAGACTGCAAAGGCATCGGGCATGACGAAGTTTCCACTGCCGTATGTCATGACCAACTGTCATAATTCCCTCTGTGCAGTCGGTGGCACGATCAATGAAGATGACCATCTCTTTGGACTGTCAGCGGCTAAAAAATACGGTGGAATCTATGTACCGCCCCATATTGCCGTCATCCATCAGTATATGCGGGAAAAAATGGCCGGCTGCGGCCGCATGATCCTGGGCTCAGATAGCCATACCCGGTATGGTGCCCTGGGGACGATGGCTATGGGGGAAGGTGGCGGTGAACTGGTCAAACAGCTTCTCTGTGACACCTATGATATTGCCTATCCCGGTGTCGTCGGCGTATATCTGACGGGCCGTCCCCGTCCCGGCGTAGGGCCCCATGATATTGCGATTGCCATTGTCGGTGCCGTGTTCAAAAACGGCTATGTCAAAAATAAGGTCATGGAATTTGTCGGACCGGGTGTCGCTTCTATGACGACGGATTACCGCAACAGTGTCGATGTCATGACGACAGAAACGACGTGTCTGTCATCCGTATGGCGTACTGACGACGATACGAAAGCCTATCTTACCCAGCATGGGCGTCCCGATGCGTATAAAGAATTAAATCCGTCTGATGTGGCATATTATGATGGGTTTGTCGAAGTAGATCTTTCAACGATCAAACCGATGATTGCCCTTCCATTCCATCCGAGCAATGCCTATGAAATCGACGAATTCAATCAGAATGCCGGTGATATTCTGAGGGAAGCAGAAAAACGGGCACAGGAACTCATCGGAGACAGGGATATTCCCTTCAGTCTGACCGATAAGCTCGTCGATGGCCGGTTGCATGTCCAGCAGGGCGTCATAGCTGGTTGTGCCGGAGGCAACTATGTCAATGTCATGGCAGCAGCTCACATTTTGAAAAACGCGTCGTGTGGCAATGGCGTATTTTCTCTCGATGTGTATCCGTCCAGCCAGCCGGTCTATATGGACCTCGTAAAAAAAGGCGCCGTTTCAGAACTTCTGGCAGCGGGGGCTGTCTTTAAGACAGCGTTCTGCGGTCCCTGCTTTGGCGCAGGCGATACGCCAGCTAATAATACACTCAGTATCCGTCATACGACGCGGAATTTCCCGAACCGTGAAGGCAGTAAGCCAGGTCAGGGACAGTTTTCTGCCGTGGCGCTGATGGATGCCCGTTCTATTGCGGCAACAGCTGCCAATGGCGGTGTCCTCACATCAGCTGAAGTGTATGCTGATGACTATGAAGTACCTCCTTATGACTATGATGACAGTGCCTATGCAGCCCGCGTATACCACGGATTTGGCAAAGCGGAAACCAGTGCAGATCTCATTTATGGCCCGAACATCAAAGACTGGCCGGCTATGGAATCGCTTGCTGATGATATCCTTCTCCGGGTATGTTCCAAAATCACTGATGCGGTCACGACGACAGACGAACTGATTCCGTCTGGCGAAACGAGTTCATACCGTTCCAATCCTCTGGGACTGGCTGAATTTACTTTATCCCGCCGTGATCCGGCATACGTAGGACGGGCCAAAGAGGTCCGGAAACTGGAACTGGCACGTCTTTCCGGACAATGCCCGGCAGGAGTAGATTCTGATATAAAAGCTGTTTATGAAAAAATCGGTCAGCATTTTCCGAAAGCTTCCATGAAGACGACGGAAATCGGCAGTATGATTTACTGTACCCGTCCCGGTGACGGTTCTGCCCGTGAACAGGCAGCCAGCTGCCAGCGCGTCCTCGGAGGACTGGCCAATATCTGTCAGGAATATGCGACAAAACGATATCGTTCCAATGTCATGAACTGGGGTATGCTGCCGTTCCAGATGCGGGGAGAACCGGAATTTGAAGTGGGCGATTACATCTTCATTCCTAATGTACGTCAGGCCCTTTCCGGTGATCTGCAGCATATCAGGGCTTACGTCGTCGGATCGTGGAAAGAGATGGATCTCTACATTGCGCCTATGACGGATACGGAAAAAGAAATCGTCAAAGCCGGATGTCTTATCAATTTCAATCGCAACCGCTGACATATCCATAGTATGTGAGATTATTCCGTAAAATCTGAATCGAGGATTTGATTGCCGTGTTTGGGAGCAATGGCATATTGCTTTTTCCAGGCCCGGTAAAACGTGGAATAATGAGTGAAACCGCAGTCGTAACATACGGTCGTGAGAGCCCGCCCCTCTTCGATGAGGTGGCGGGCTTTTTGCAGCCGTTTCGTCGTTATATATTGGCCGATGGAAAGTCCCGTTTCTTCTTTAAACAGATGCATAATGTAATCCGGACTGAGAAAACAGGCCTGGGCAATAGATGGAATGGTCAGTTTTTCTGTCAGATGGGCGGTTATATAATCCATGACTTGTATGATTTTTTCATTTTTTTTGTTCTGATGGACATAGCCTATTTTCTTTTCGTTGACGGCCTGGGTAAGATATATGAGAAATTCCGTAAATATGGCTTCTTTCAGGATATCACCGGCTGTTCCGCTGACCATCCAGGCCTGGCGGAGCCGGCAGGCTGTACTGTATACGCTGCCTGCTTCCTGATGCTGACGCAGAATCGGTGAAGGTGTCTGAAATACAGGAAGGACGGGAAAACCGCGGCGGGCAAAGGTATCAATAAAGGAAGGAGACAAATAGGCGATGATCCGTTCATAGACGGCATCACCGGCGATGACCGGACGGTGAATCTGACCGGCAGGAATGACGACGACATCGAAGGGCTGCAGTACATACGATGTGCCTTCAATATCATATGTGACATGTCCCTGTAGGAACAGCGTGATTTTATCGAAGTCGTGATAATGGTACGGACAGGTCCAGGCCTTTTTATCGCAGACGTGGAACAACCGGAACTTTTCATGAAGATATCCTGTTTTTTCTGCCATCACTTTCTCCTTTTTTTTAATGAATGTATTTTCTTCGACTAAACAGTATTTGCAATATATATAGCATTATTTACATATACTTGTCACTTTCGGTTATTGTATAATACTAGTTGTGAGATTTCAAGAAAAAGTGAATGTGTCTGTATAGGAATAGATAGAGTTTGGGAGGTATATCCTATGAAATTTGTAAAAATGCACGGCTTAGGCAATGATTTCGTATTTCTGGAAGATAAAAATGGCGCCGATAAAGATTTTTCCGGTCTTGCCAGAAAGATGTGTGCTCCTCATACGGGAATTGGCGCTGATGGCATCATCGTGATCGTTCCCAGCGATATAGCCGATGTACGCATGCGGATCATCAATGCCGATGGCAGTGAAGCGGAAATGTGTGGTAATGGTATCCGCTGCTTTGCCAAATATGTGTATGATCACGGCATTATCCAGAAGAAAGAATTTGCTGTAGAAACACTGGCAGGCATTATGAAACCGAAAGTGACCATAGGAGAAGATGGCAAAGTCAGCCTGGTCACTATCAATATGGGTAAACCGTTTACAGACCGTGCCCAGATTCCTATGGAAGGCCCGGCAGGCCCCGTCATTGATGAACCCGTTGAAATCGATGGCAAAACCTATCATATTACCAGCCTTCTCATGGGCGTACCCCACACGATGACCTACGTCAAAGATGTCGAAGCCGTCAATCTTCCCGAACTGGGGCCTAAATTTGAAACGTACAAAGCTTTTCCCCGTAAGACGAATATGAATTTTGTACAGGTCATTGATGACCATACAATCAAAGTCCATACATGGGAACGCGGCGCTGGCGCTACTCTGGCCTGCGGGACCGGTTCCTGCGCCTGTGCAGTCGGTTCTTTCCTCAATGGCTTTACCGGACGCAGTGTCGATGTCCAGTTATATCTGGGTACGCTTCATATTGAGTACAATGAAGAAGATGGCAACGTATATATGACGGGTCCGGCCGCCGTTACCTTTACCGGTGAATGGCTTGAAGATTAAAAGAGTATAAGAGAAATGAAAGGGCTGTCTTAGGGATAGCTCTTTTTTCGTGTCTCCGGGGCAGGAAATATGCTATACTAGAAAAGAATGCCAGTCAGATTTTACCGATATGGGAAAGGATGTGTGCCTATGAATTATATATGTGCCGATATCCGCACGGATGTGGTTGTTTATAGTCTGTCCGATGAAACGGGACAGATGTCGGAATCCAGGGAAATACCAATAACGGAGGGAGATTGGAAATCGGTAGTACAGGCACTCCATGCTATTGTCCGTTCCTATGACGGGGAAGAAACACTGGGCGGTCTGGCTTTATCCGTTCCCTGTTTGGTCGAACCGGGAGAGGGAATTATTCTTTCGGGAGAAGAAACAGACATAGAACAGGATTACCCACTGGCAGAGTCCATGTCGGCAGCCTGTGGACTTCCCTGCAGCGTGGAAAATACAGTCAAGTGCACGGCTCTGGGGGAATACTGGCTCGGTGCCGGACAGCGGTCTCATCTTCTGTTCTGCCTGAGTATGGGAAATCGCATCAGCGGTGCCGTTGTCATCGATGGATGTGTGCTCCACGGCGCCTCGTTCAGTGCCGGAGAAATCGGCTATATGAAAATCGGTTCATCCGCAACTTTTGGTGAGGCTGCTTCTATACAGGCACTGCTTCAGAACGTCGCTGCAGCCCGTCAGGTTCCGGCAGCATCGCTGGATGAAAAAAAACTATTCCGTCAGGCAAAAAGCGGTGATGTCGTGGCAGTCATGGCAATCCGCCGTCTTATCGATCATATGGCCGCCGGAATTGCCAATATCTGTTATCTTTATAACCCCGATATGGTCATCATCGGTGGCAGTCTGGCTGCTCAGATGCGGTATATCCGCCCTCTTTTGACGGAGGAACTCAAAAAACGTCTCCGGCCAATAGTATATGAGCATACACGCGTCACCTTTGCCCATTTGGGAGAAACGGCAGCTCTGAGTGGCGCTTTATACTGGTTATTACAGAAAGTACGTCATCATGATATATAACGAACCTGTAGAAATTGGATATTTTATCAGCCGTCCCAACCGGTTCATCGCTTTTGTGTCTATTCATGGCAAAGAAGAACGCTGCCACATGCCTAATCCGGGACGGATGTGGGAATTATTGTACCCGGGTACAAAGCTCTATGTCCGGCACAGTGCCAAACCGGAACGGCGGACGGCCTGGGATGTAGTGGGCGTAGAACGAGACGGTGTGCCCATTCTCCTCGACACACAGTACAATAATGATACGGCAGCCCGCCTGATTACCGAAAAAAAGGTTCCAGGATGGGAAGACTGGAACCTTTTGCGCCGGGAAGTAACGGTCGGGGACAGCCGGTTTGACCTGCTCCTGGGCCGGGGGAAAGAATTATTTTATGTAGAAGTTAAATCGTGTACTCTGTTCAGCCGCACGGGAGCCATGTTTCCCGACGCTGTCACGGCGCGGGGGCGCAAGCATATTTTGGAACTGGCATCCATGCATCGTCAGGGTATTCATACAGGACTTTTGTTTCTCGTACACTGGGACCGGGCCCGATGGTTCCTGCCGGATTATCATACGGACCCAGATTTTGCTTCGGCATTCATGGAAGCAGCACCGGAACTGGACTGGAAGGCACTGGCCCTTTCCTGGACTCCGTCCTTTACGGAACCGGTGCCTGTGCGCCTTCTTTCGTATCCTGAAGCGGTACTTGTAAGAGAAAATCATGATAGTGGTGACTATCTCTTTGTCATGCATCTGGAAGAGACGATGGATATAGTCATTGGAGCCAGGGGGAACCTGCACTTTCCAGCTGGATATTATGTCTATACAGGATCGGCCCGGAAACATCTCACAGCCCGGCTGGCCCGTCATACAAGGCGCCGTAAGAATATGCACTGGCACATCGATTACCTGCGCCAGTATGCTGATACGGTTGCAGCTATTCCCATCCGTACATCTCAGGACCTGGAGCATGATCTGGCTCATGCTGTCGATGGCATTGCCGGATGGCGGATAGATGGTTTTGGCTGTACCGATTGTGATTGTGCCAGTCACTTATTCGGTTTTTCAGAGAATCCCATCCACCTGCCTTACTTTATCCAGATTGTCGAAGATTTCCGCATGAATCGTCTCAATCCGGATGTAGATGCCTGTATATAAATTAGAACTATGTTCTAAAAGTATAGAAGCCGTGGCAAAAAAATGCTGGCCACGGCTTTTTTCTATGATATAATGAATACTAATCTGATGTAAACACAAGGGGGTATATATAATATGGAAAGATCGGATGCAATTGCATTACTTCGTAAATATAACGGGGAACCGTTCCATATCATGCACGGCCTGACCGTTGAAGGCGTTATGCGCTGGTATGCCCAGGAACTGGGATATGGTGATGATGTTGATTTCTGGGGTCTCGTAGGCCTTCTCCATGATATTGATTTTGAAAAATATCCGGAACAGCATTGCAAGAAAGCGCCGGAACTCCTGGCTGAAATCCATGCCGATGACAAGCTCATCCACGGCGTCGTCAGTCATGGATACGGCCTGACGGTCGATGTCAAACCGGAACATATGATGGAAAAGGTACTCTATGCTGCGGACGAACTGACAGGCCTTATCTGGGCAGCTGCCAAGATGCGCCCATCGAAAAGCACCAAAGATATGGAAGTCAAGAGCCTGAAAAAGAAATTCAAGGACAAACGGTTTGCCGCCGGTTGCTCCCGGGACGTCATCAAAAACGGTGCAGAAATGCTGGGCTGGGATTTGAATGACCTTTTTGAAAAGACGATTCTGGCTATGCGTTCCTGTGAAGATTCGGCACGGAAAGAATGCCTGGAACTGACAGGAGTAGAAGAATAACTATCGTTTATGAATAGGGAGGAGATTGTCTGATGCCACGGCATCGGCAGTCTCTTTTTTATTCACTGTAATCCGGTACAGGCAGTGTCTTCAGGAAGTAGTATGAAGGCAGGGTTGCCAGTTGTTTGTCTTTTTCACAATCTTCATCAAAAATAGCAAAGAAAGAGGCCCGCACGTTTACGTTTTCCAACACGTTATGGATGGCAATAAAGGTTTTTCCCGTACTCGATACGTCGTCGAGAACCAGGACTTGTTTCCCCGCCATCATCCGGGCTTTATCTTCTGTCAGATAGAGGTGTTCCGGCCTGTTATGCGTACGAGACTGGTAGGTTCCGCTCCAGAAGGGACGCTGCTCTTCATCGGCAGACAAGGATTTACGGAGCATGATGACTTGGCAGCCGTTCATGAAAGCCAGCTGTGTTGCCAGGGTAATGCAGCGGCATTCCGGTGTCACGATGATATCAATATGATTGCTGATATTGTGATTCATGTAACGGTTAGCTTCCACTGCCGCATCGTACATTAAATATGGATTATGTATAAAATCGACTTTTACCAGGCTGATGCCGCCGGCTCCCGGGCAGACGGGCAGCGTATATGCGTGATGATTAAATTCTACTTGATATGTTGATTCTGATGCATAGACCATATTTTATCACCTCCTGGAGAATTCTATATTCAGTATACATTTTTTTTAATAATTATGCCATAGAAATGATAAATTTGTGGCATTTATTTTCTATATGTCCTATAATAAAAATATGCTATGACAATTGCTGGCATAGATGTAATATACTGCTGCGGAAAGGACCGTATGAAACAAAAAAAAATTTTTGGATTTGATTATACAAACAACGAATACATGAAATTGTTCATGTATCTTCTTGTCGGCGGCAGTGCAGCTCTCTTGGAATGGGGCCTTTTTTATTTGATTTTTCAGGTACTGACAGGAGCATCCATGTTTCCTCTGCAGACGCAGAATGTATTGGTGGCGACGACACTGGCTTTTGCCTTTTCGACGTTGTACCATTATATTCTCTGTAACGTCTTCGTGTTCGATAGTGGCAGCCGTTATCAGCGCGGTGCAGAAATTTCTCTCGTATTCCTCGTCAGTGTCATCGGGTTGGGATGGAATCTGCTCCTCATGTGGATTTTTACATCGCCATCTATTTTGGGACTGCCGCCGCTCCCGGCAAAGATCATGGCCAGTGCTATTGTAACCGTATGGAATTATTTGTCACGAAAAAAATGGATTTTCAAATAAAAAGGGGATGGGGTTATGGAAAAAAATCAGCGTGTACTGGATATCCTGAAAGAAATGATTGCCATTGACAGCGAAACGAATACGGAAAAAGAAGTCGATATGGAAAAATATCTGCAGAAAAAACTGTCTTCCATGGGGGAAATCGTAAGAGTCAGCCTCATGCGCGTTCCCAACGATCCGGCCGGCCGGTCTGTCGTCTGCGGGTTTATACCGGGGCGGAAAAAGGATACGGTCATTTTCCTCAATCATCATGATGTCGTCGGTACGGAAGCGTATGGCATTTTGCGGGATGACGCTTTTTCTCCGGAAAAACTTCTGCAGGAACTGATACAGTTCGAAAAAGACGAATCCGTCCTTTCCGATTTAAAGAGCGGAGAATGGATGGTCGGACGCGGTTCCTGCGATATGAAAGGCGGAGCGGCTGCCCAGCTGGCTGTTTTCGAAGAATATGCTGCCCAGGGTGGTGGTGAAGCCGGCCTGCTTTTTGTCTCCCTGCCTGATGAAGAATCATATTCGACGGGAATGCGGACAGCCGTTCCGGTATTGAAAGATCTGCGTGATACGTATGGGCTCATTTACCGCGTTCTCATCAATAGTGAACCTAACGAAAAGAAAAATGGGAAAATCGTGGCATTTACCGGGTCGGTAGGAAAGCTCCTACCTGTCGTCATCGTACAGGGAAAATCGGTCCATGTCGGCAATTATCAGCAGGGAATCAATCCACTGGGGGTATTGTCCCGGATCGTGGCGGAAACGGAAGGTGATGCGTCTCTGGCTGATACTTGTGGTGACGAAATGACGCCGCCGCCAGCCTGGATTTTCCAGCGGGACCGCAAGGATAAATACGATGTATCCCTGCCACAGCGTGCTGCAGGCTGTGCTAATTTCATGACTTATACGAAGACGCCGGAAGATGTCATGTATCTGTTGCGAAATGTGGCGCAAAAAGCCGTTTCCGATGCTTTGAGCCATGTCAGTCCCGCCCTTTCGATGGAAGTCATGACCAGTGCCGAACTACTGAAACAGGCAGAAGATTACCCGGGATTCGATGTATTCTATGAAAATGCCAAAAATAACAGCTTTATCCGATTACAAAAAGGTGAAACGTCTTATGCCCAGGAAACGATACGCCTTCTGGAAGCGGTCCTCGATTTTACCGGCATGAATCAGCCTATGGTCGTCATTGCCTTTGCACCGCCTTATTACCCTGCGGCAGACAGCCTGATTCTTCATGACACGCGGTATGACGGACTTCGGCAGATTATCGGCGAGATGACCGATGTTCGCTATGATCATTATTTTAATGGTGTCTCCGACTGCAGCTACTGCTGTGTCAATCCGGACATGGATGAATCCCTGCTGGAACATAATCTGCCGCTGTGGGGAAAATCCTATGGGTTTGATTTTGGCGCCATGGAAGAAATGCAGATTCCCTTCCTTCTTCTCGGCCCCTGGGGCAAAGACCTGCATGAACGGACTGAACGGGTCAATATAGACAGTGTATCCTCCCGGCTTCCCAATATATTGCGCAAAATTATAAGCTATGTAGGAGAAACGGCAGAATAGAGCAAACTGTAATTCTTTTTTATCGTACTTTCCAGAAAATTGTAACAAAACTGTAACAATCAAGTGGTAGTATAAAGACGTAACAAAGGTCCGTAATGATTTTTTATTAGAAATTGTTATGAATCAATGATGCATTTATTTATGAAAGCGTGGGATACTTATGATGAAAAAGAAAGTATTGACACTCGTTGCTGCTGCAGCGTGCGTATCTTCGTTTGCCTTTGCAACTCCGCAGACACAGTTTGAACAGGGCCAGTGGCAGATTGACCTCGGCGCCTGGAATCCGAAGGCTGAAGTAGATTCTTCCAACTGGGGTGCTAACAGTGGAGATGTAAGCTCTGATTCCAAATGGAATTTCCAGGGCGGCCTTTCTTATGCCTTTACGGACAAACTGGCCTTACAGTATAATTACTATGGCCTGAAAACTGAAGGCAATCATGAAACAGCAGGTTATAAGACAGACGGTGACGAACACGAAGTCAACCTCGTCTATGGCCTCAATAAAAACTTTGCCGTATTCGCCGGCTGGAACCGTATCAATAACGACCTCGGCGGTTGGAGCGACACCAATAACGTAGCTCAGATCGGCCTTATCGCCAAAGCACCGCTTGCCAAGAATTTCGACATCTATGCCAAGGGCGCTCTCGGAACGAAGAGCACATCCATGTGGGAAGCCGGCCTCGGCTACAGCATTACGCCGGACCTCGACATCAGCGCTGGTTACCGTTACCTCAACACGAAACTGGCTGACAAAGGCGAAATCGATCTGAAAGATGATGCCAATATTTCCTATAAAGGCTTCATCGCCGGCTTGTCCTACCGCTTCGGCGGCGGCCACAAAGCAGCTCCTGTAGAAGAAGCACCGGCTCCTGTCTATGAAGCTCCGGCACCGGCTCCTGTAGAAGCTCCGCATGTATACAATGATTACTATCTCGACAGCATCCACTTCGGTTTTGATGAAGATCAGCCGCTGGCTTCCGAACAGGGCAAACTGGACAACTTCGTATCCGTTGCCAAGGCCAACCCGACAGAACAGTTCAAACTGACGGGGAATACAGACTCTAAGGGCAGCGATGCATACAACACGGATCTTTCCAAACGCCGTGTAGATAATGTAGCTCAGTATGCTGTCAATAATGGCGTACCGGCTTCTCAGATGATCCTGGATTACAAATCCTTCCATGATCCTGTATCCAGCAACGACACGGATCAGGGCCGTGCTGACAACCGCCGCGTTGATATCTGGGAACACAAATAAAAATACGATGTACTCAAAAGGCCTGCCTATTGACAGGCCTTTTTTATGCTGATTTTACAATGTAAAAATGCTTGCTATTTTTCCATTTATACGATATAATTACATAGCTAACAGAATAAAAGTACTGGTGCGTGGCAATCCGTCGGGACTTGTGCAATGGAAACCTATGAACCTCGTCAGGTCCGAGAGGAAGCAGCGATAAGTAGTCATTTCCATGTGCCATGAGGCAACCTGACGGGTTGTCATACACGAGTACTTTTCAGTTGGTCAAAGCAGCTATGCCGTTAGCTGCTTTTTTTTACATCTTTCCGAAAGGACTATCATGGCATATATTGCGCTATATCGTAAATGGCGTCCCAAAACCTTTGAAGACGTAGTGGGTCAGCGCCAGATTACGGAAACTCTGCAAAAAGCAATAGATACGGATAAAGTAGCTCATGCCTACCTGTTTTCCGGTCCCCGTGGCACAGGTAAGACCAGTACGGCTAAAATCTTTGCCAGGGCCATGAATTGTGTCCATGGGCCGACGTCCCACCCATGCAATACGTGCGATGTATGCCGCCATATCCTTGCCGGGGAATCCCTCGATGTCATAGAAATCGACGCGGCATCCAATCGCAGTATTGAAGATATACGGAATTTGCGGGAAACGATTAAATTTATGCCGGCTGAAGGACGCAAAAAGATTTACATTATTGATGAAGTGCACATGCTGACGACAGAAGCCTTCAATGCGCTTCTAAAGACACTGGAAGAACCGCCGGCCCATGTGATCTTTATCCTGGCCACGACAGAACCGGAAAAAATTCCGATGACCATCTTGTCCCGCTGTCAGCGTTATGAATTTCGCCGCATTACCAGTCAGGATATAGCAGAACGGATTCTTTATATAGCCGATAAAGAGCATATTGATATTAGCAAGGGAGCTGCCCATATCCTTTCCGTGCAGGCAGACGGTGGCATGCGCGATGCTCTGAGTCTTCTGGACCAGTGTGTCAGCAATGCTGATGGGACTATCGATGAAACCCTGGTCCGGAATCTTCTGGGGCTGGTTGGCCGGGACTGGTTGTTTTCCCTGGCCGATGCCGTATTTTCCCATAAGGGAGATGTCATCATCAGTGCCGTCGATGATATTGTCCGCATGGGAAAAGAACCCCGGGTCATACTGACTGAATTATTGGAACATCTGCGGGCGCTCATGCTGTATCAGGCAGCGCCTGAATCAGATACACTTTCGGCATATGCCGATTCGATGAAAGAACTGGCAGAACAGGCAGGACGCGTCGAACCGGGACAGGTTTTCCGCATTCTCGGAGTGCTTCAGGAAGCACTTATGACGGCAAAAAATTCGCCGGCACCGCGTGTTGCCGTGGAAATGGGGCTGCTCATGGCCAGCCAGGGAGGAAGCACCAGTACTCATGCCGTATCGGATACCTCGGCAGGTGCGGCGCAGATCCAGGCACTGACCGACCGGGTGACGCGGCTGGAACAAGCCTTATGCCAGATCAGGGTGCCAGCGGGAAGTACTAAAAAAGAAAGAGAAGAAATTCCCCTGCCAGACGATGAATTTTCTCATTCCGGGGATTTGCCAGACGAACCGTATGACGATGCCGGATTTTTCAGGACGCCTCCTGCAGGCGTATCATCTGTTCCGCCTATACAGGACAAGGAACCGCCACCGGCGTCCGTACAGCCCGTATCCAGAGATATTCCGGCAGCACAGGCTTCTTCTGCCAGTGCATCGCCATCGCCTGTTCCCATACCAGAAACGGCTTCGTCCCATTCGCTGCCGGTGCCGGAAAATTATGATGCCGTCTGGAAACAGGTTTGTCAGATATTGGAAAAAAAGAAAAAAATGCAGGTCGTATCGTGTATACGCCTGGGCAGGGTCCTATATATTGGAGAAACAGAAGTCATCCTGGTATTAAAATCGGCCTTTATGGTAAAGCGGGCCAACCGGGAAGATTATTATAAATACGTTGATGAAGCTCTGGCCGGTATTTTGGGCAAGGGCTATCACATGAGAGCCTATCAGGAAGGAGATCCCGAACTGGAAGGCTACGAAAAAAAAAACAGTGAAATCACGGTGACCCGATCTCCCGCTTCTCCGGAAAAAACAGAATCCGATACAGTATCTGTATCGGAAGAAGATGCGGTCATGACATCTGTGGCTCCCGGGGATATCCCTGCGGCAGCGCGTCAGGTTTTGAACCCACTGCTCGAGAAGCTGGGAGACTGTCATATATATGTAGAAACTAAAAAATAATCAGAAAATCAGGAGGATATGAATATGTTTGGTGGAAATATGCAAGGCATGATGAAGAAAGTACAGAAGATGCAGAAAGACATGAAAAAACTGCAGGAAGAACTGAAACAACGTACCGTGGAAGTGACGGTTGGCGGCGGTGCCCTGACCATTGTCATGAACGGGGAAAAGAATGTGGAAAGTGTCAAAATCAATGATAAAAATGTTATTGATCCGGAAGACACGGAAATGCTGGAAGATCTCATTGTCGCCGGCGTCAATGAAGCCAGTAAAAAAGTCGATGATCTCATGGCTCAGGAAATGAGCAAAATAACGGGCGGCATGAAGCTGCCGGGCATGTTCTGATGGATACGCCTCTGGACCGGCTGACAGAACAATTCCGCCGTCTGCCCGGTATCGGCATCAAGACAGCGCGCAAGCTGGCTTATTATATGGTACAGCAGCCGGAAGAAAGCGTGGATGCCTTTATCGGAGCTATCCGTGATGCTAAATCGCAGATGCATTTTTGTTCAGTCTGCTTCAATTTATCGAGCACCGATCCCTGCCCTATCTGCAGTGATCCCCGGCGCGATCACTCCATTATCTGCGTCGTCGAAACGCCGCAGGATGTGCTGGCTATCGAACGCAGCGGTGATTATCACGGCCTTTACCACGTCCTGCACGGTGCACTGTCGCCCCTCGACGGGGTGGGGGTCGATGATTTGCGGATCAAAGAACTCCTGCAGCGCCTGCAGGATACAGAAGTCAAGGAAGTCATCCTGGCAACGGATCCGGACGTAGAAGGGGAAGCGACGGCCCTGTATCTGGCACGCCTGCTGAAGACGGCAGGCATCCGGGTTACCCGTATTGCCCGGGGCCTTCCCATGGGCGGAGATATTGAATATGCTGATGAGGCTACTCTGGCCGGTGCCGTAGCTAATCGGCAGGAAATGTGAGGACTTTATGGATTTCTACGGCATTGGCATCGGTATCGTCATTCTCGTGCTGGTGCATAAACTGATTCTGGCACCGCTTCGCCATCTTCTGGGAAACGTCGTTATCGGATTGCTGCTCTTATATGGGGTCAACCATTTCGGCTATCTCCTGGGCCTGGCTCATGTGCCTATTACTCTCATAACGGGAATTCTGGTCGGTATTTTCGGCCTGCCCGCCGTAGCTGTTCTTACGTTGTTCTATACGTTTTTCTGAAATTCCGAAAGAAGGAAATATGGTGCGAATCAAAAAATGGGCAGCAGCAGCCCTTGCTGCCGTCTTCGCTGCCGCAATCCTTTCTGGTTGTGGCAACAGCGTGACTACGAAAACGGAAAGTGTAACGAAATCGGAACATCCTGTGGCCCTGACACTCGATGCAAATATTACGGCCCTGCACATGACCAATGTAGTGCCTAAGCTTTCGGGCAAACTCGTCTCGACGCCCCTTACGGTAGGACAGGAGGTCAAAGCTGGCGAAGTAGTCGTACAGGTCGATTCGGCTCCATACCAACAGAGCGTCAGTGATGCCGAAGCACAGCTGGTAGCAGCGTCTTCTGCTGCCGCAGCGACTCCGGTATATCAGGCTCCGGCTGCCAGCAGTGGAGGTGACAGTGGCCAGCGGGCAAAGCTCGATGTCTGGTATAATGAAGGAGCTATTTCCAAAGTCGAATACAACCAGATGATGGCCCGTACGGCTCCTCCGGTTCAGTCTGCTCCTGTTCAGGAAGCCGCGCCGGCTGTCGATTCGGGGCGCATTGCCCAGCTGCAGCAGGCTGTCCAATCGGCCAGGGAAATGCTGAGTAACGCTACGATTTATTCGCCTATTGACGGGCGTGTCACCTCTGTAGCCGATAATCCGTCTGTTGCCGTTGCCGGCAATGTCCTGGCCACGATTCAGCAGATGACGCCGTTGGTAGCGACGTTTGCCGTACCGGAAGATTATATAGAGGCACTGCAGACTGCCAAGAGTAATGGCACCATCAAGGTATCTATCATTGCTCCGTCTGGCGAGTCGGAAACAGGTGAGCTGACCTATCTTTCTGAAGTGAAGGATCCGGCAACGGGCTCCTATATGGCCAAGATTACATTTAATAACGACAAGAATCTGTTCGTGCCCGGCGAATTTTATCATGTCCGCCTTTCGACACCACAGGAAGTATCCCAGATTACTGTACCCAAAACAGCTGTCAAGACGAAAGACAGTGGAGATTTTGTCTATATCGTTAATGACAAGGGGCTGGCCGATGCCAGGTCTGTCCTGACGGGGGATGAAGAAGCCGGACGGGTAGTCATCCTGAACGGCCTTAGTGAAGGAGAAAAGGTAGTCATTGATCCGCCCGATTCACTGGAAATCGGTATGAAAGTCAATACGTAGGAAGAAAGCAGGCGATTCCATGAATATAGAAGACACAGGTAAAAGAGGGCGGCAAAATAGTCTGCTCAAATCATTGGAAAAAAGTCTCGATGTCCTCGATATTTTTGTCGAATGCAATACCGGTCTGACTTTGAAAGAAATAGCGGCCCGGACTGACCTCAATACTTCGACGGCTTTCCGCATCGTCAATACGCTGGAACGTCGTCAGTATCTGACGCGCAACGAAGCATCCAAACAGTACCGGCTGGGTCCGAAAGCACTGGCTCTGGGATATTCCTCCCATTGGACAGAAAACGTCGTGACCCTGGCTAAACCGTATCTGCGGCGGCTGCAGCAGATTTTCAATGAAACGGCCAGTATTTATGTGGCCGAAGGAGACAGTCGTATCTGCCTGGATCATGTAGAAAGCACCCATTCGTTGCGCCGCGTTATTCCCATGGGCGAATCGCTGCCTATCTATAAAGGTGCTGCCGGCAAAGTGCTTCTGGCCTGGGCTAGCAAGGCCGAACGGAACCGGGTCATCGTCCAGTATGGCAATTTGTCGGAAAGTGAGTTTGCCTCTATCCGGCACAATGGTTATGCCATTACCCAGGATGAAAGCGAACACGGTCTGTTTGCTCTTTCCGTTCCGATTTTCAATTTTGAGGAACAAGTCATTGCTTCACTGACCATAGCCGGTCCGAGCATGCGGTTTTATGATTCTATCCGGCAGAAGATGCTCTTTACCATGAGCCAGTATGCCTATGAAATATCCTATTCACTGGGTTATCGCAAAGACAAAGATAAGGATAGATAAATGAATAGCGGAATGATAGGATCGAAGTGGCCGGAAAAATGGTATGAAGAAGATGTCTGTCAGGTTGCCCGGCATCTTCTGGGGGCTGTTCTGGTACACGTTACAGAGAATACAGTCTATGCCGGCCGTATCGTCGAGACCGAGGCTTATGGAGGAACATATCATGGCTGGCCTGATGATGCGGCCCACAGTTACCACGGCAGGACGGCCCGGACAGAGCCGATGTTCCAATCCGGAGGCTGCAGCTATGTCTATCAGATTTATGGCATGTATTACTGTATGAATGTTGTGACCGGTCGTGCCGGCAGTGGGGAAGCAGTCCTCATCCGGGCTGTAGAACCTCTTTCCGGTCTGGATGATATGTTCCGCAACCGTAACATGGATAACCGTACCCGGAGTCCGTATCATCTGACCAACGGACCGGGAAAACTCTGTCAGGCCATGGAAATCACAAAATCACAGAACAAGCTGGATCTCTGTGGCGATGAATTGTACATTGCTGAGCCGGTTATGCGCCAACCACTGCAGATAGCATGTTCTGCGCGCATTCATGTAGACTATGCCGAAAAAGGGAAGACTTTTCCCTGGCGTTATTATATTGAAAATAGTAAATTCGTATCCCGGCCATGAATCGATGGTACTTGAGGATCGGCGTTCATATACTTAGGGGGAGATTATTATTATTGAATTTAGAGAAATCCGTCTGGAAGATAAACCGATTATAGATGATTATTTTCAGCAGAAGCGGTATGAACAGGCTGATGCAACATTCATGACGCTGTTTGCCTGGCAGAAGCCCTATGAAATCCAGTGGGCTGAAGAAGACGATGTCATGTATATCCGTTCCGGCCGTGGCAAAAAGCAGTTCTGGATTCCGCCATTTGCCAAAAAAGACGGCAGCTTTTTAAAGGGCGTACAACGGATGCACGAATGGTTTGATGAACATGGCTATCCTTTCCTCATGAAAGGGGTAACGCCGGCAGCTGCCGAACGGATCCGGACACTCTGTGAAGACTGTTATGAATTTACGCCGGACCGGGATAACTACGAATACGTGTATCTCACACAGGACCTCATCAACTTATCAGGAAAGAAATTCCGTCAGAAAAAGAATAACCTCAATCATTTCCGCAATCAGTACATCGGAAACTGGGAATACGTGCCTATTACAGAAGAAATTTTTGATAAATGTATGGAAGCGGAAAAGACATGGTATGACCAGCATGAAGAACAGGATGACGATGAAGAACTTCTGGGTGAACGCCACGCCATCGAAGAAGTATTCAATAACTGGGAAATCCTTCAGCCGACGGGCGGCGCCATCCGCATGTATAATAAGATCGTCGCTTTTTCCATTGGTGAAATGCTCAATGATGATACGGCAATCATCCATTTTGAAAAGAGCGATCCAAATATCCGTGGCCTGTATCAGGTCATTAATCATGAATTTGTCGTTCATGCCTGGCCTCACACGACTTATATCAACCGGGAAGAAGATATGGGTATACCCGGTCTGCGTCATTCCAAGGAATCATACAACCCGCACCATTATGTAGAAAAATTTGATGTGACATTGAAAAAATAAAAACGGAGGCTGTCCCTGCATGACAGCCTCTTTCTTATAGAGAAAGGGGAGGTTTCTATGAATTTCCGTTTAGCTGGCGAACAGGACAGAGGGCTGGTGGAAAGTCTATGGGATTACTGTTTTGAACATCGGGAAGATCCGTTTTTCCAGTGGTATTTTAAAAATTTCTATAAACCGGAACAGGTTCTCATGGGGTTTCAGGGTGATCAGATGGCCTGTCTGACCCATCTCAATCCCTATACACTGAATCTCCGGGGCAGACAAGTGCAGACATCCTATATTGTCGGATTGGCAACGCATCCGGCAGCCCGGCGCGGCGGTGTCGGTGGCAAACTGCTCACGGCAGCCCTGGAAGAAATGAAACGGCGCGGTCATTATGTCAATATCCTCATGCCCAGCAAGGCCGGTTTCTATCAGCCCTACGGTTATGAATTATACTGTCATCAGTGGAAAGAAACGCTTCCTCTCGATGCTCTGCGCCCTCTTACGGACCGGACGCTCCACTATGGATTTATTACCAGCCCGGATGAATGGACTTATCTGGCGCCGGTATACGATGCCTATACGCGCAATCTTTCCGGTTATGCCGTCCGGGATGAACAGAGCTGGCGCAGCCATATCAGCGCCCAGCTGGCGGAAGGCAATATCGCCGTCTGCCTCGATGGTGACCGGGCGGTCGGATATCTCTTTTATCAGCTCGGTGAACCGACTATCGTAAGCGGGGAATTCGTGTATGCTACAGCCAGGGGCAAGAAGGGACTTCTGAATTATATCTATAACCACCGCTCACAGGGCGATACATTCCAGTGGAATGAAGGAATTCACGACCAATCATACCGCTTCTATCCCGATGGCAAACAGGGCCATGAAACGATGCCCTTCATGACCGGCCGTATTGTCGATGTCAAAGGAGCGCTGGAAGAACTGCCATACCGGGCGGAAGGAAGTCTGACATTCCGGACAGATGACCCTCTGGCCGATTGGAATACAGGGACATGGCGTCTGACTGTGCAGGATGGTACAGCCAGCGTAGAAAAACGGCCTGATGGAGAAATGACCGATGCTATCATGCCTATTGGCACCCTGGCTCTCCTCGTATTTGGGGCGATGGACGTCGATGATCTCGTTTTCAACGAAAAAATACAGGGAACAGATCGGGCACTGGAAATATTGCAGGCCTTGTTCCCAAAAGAAAAATGCTATATCAATGAATGGTATTGATTACAGTCTTGTTCTCCTGCAGGACAGTGGTGATGAGCAGATATGCAGGAATAGTAATTGACTTTTATAAATCGGATGGGTATAATAAATCCGTGATGAATTACATAATAAAGACTCCAGTGGCGCTGGAGTCCGGGAAAAAGGAATGGCTGTTGTACGCTGATAGCGTGCGGCAGCCTATTTTTTTTGTTGGTTATTCATCATATGTCTATGTGTATTACAAACGCATGGATGTATCATTTTTTGTTTTTATGATAACAGGAGGTCTATCTATGGCTACAGAAGTCACGAAAGAATTTATCGTAGGCATGCCGAAAGCAGAATTACATTTGCACATCGAAGGTACTCTGGAACCAGAATTAAAATTAAAACTGGCTCAGAAAAATCATGTAGATATCGGTCAGACTACGATCGAAGAAGTACGGGCATCATATCAGTATGACGACCTGGCTTCATTCCTGGCTGTATATTATCCTGCCATGAATGTATTGCAGACAGAAGATGATTTCTATGATTTGGCCATGGAATATATTCATCATGCCGCAGAAAATAATGTCCGTCATGCTGAAATTTTCTTTGATCCCCAGGCACACACGAGCCGTGGTATCGCTTTTGAAACCTTCATCAACGGCTTATACCGGGCTACTGTCGATGCCCGGGCACTCAATATCGATGCCAGACTGATTATGTGTTTCTTACGGGATATGTCCCGTGAATCGGCCCGCAAAACGCTGGAAGAATCCCTTCCGTACCGCGATAAGTTCATTGGTGTCGGCCTCGATTCAGACGAACACAATAATCCGCCCATGAAATTTTTCAATCAATTTACCCAGGCTGAACAGTATGGCCTGCATCTTACGGCACATGCAGATATCGACCAGAAAGATTCTATTGAACACATCCGTGAACTGCTGGAAGTTATCGGTGTCGAACGGATAGATCATGGCACCAATATCGTTGAAGATCCTGATTTGGTTGCCTACGCAGCCAATCATCATATCGGCTTTACGACATGCCCGCTGTCCAATACGTTCGTACGGCCTGAAATGAAGGGACCGGAAGTACTGGAATTGCTCGATAAGGGCGTCAAGATCTCGGCACACTCCGATGATCCTGCGTATTTCGGCGGATATATCAGTGATAATTACTATGCCCTGGCAGATGCTTTCAACCTGACGAAAGAACAAGTAGTGATGCTGGCGCGGAATTCTTTTGAAACATCCTGGATCAGTAAAGAACAAAAGGCTATTTATATCGCCGAACTGGAAGAATATGCAAGAACCCATTAAGAAAATCGCAGTGCAACAGCGTGTCTATTTATTTATATAATGAGGGGTACTTATTTTTATGTCTAGCAACCAATCTATGGGAATTTTGGATAAAGTCTTTCATTTATCTGAAAACAATACAACAGTAAAGAGGGAATGTCTGGCAGGTCTGACGACATTTGTCTCCATGGCGTATATTCTCTTTGTCAATCCGATTATCCTGGGAGATGCGGGTATGGATGCCGGTGCTGTTTTTACGGCTACGGCCTTATCAGCTATCATGGGCTGCCTGCTCATGGGTTTTTTGGCTAATTATCCGATTGCTATCGCCCCAGGTCTGGGTGACAACGCCTTCTTTACTTATTCAGTCGTCCTTGCCATGGGTATTCCCTGGCAACAGGCCATGGGCGGTGTTTTCATCGCGTCCATTTTGTTTACGCTCGTTTCCTTTTTTAAGATCCGGGAAATCATCATCGATGCGATTCCTCAGGATTTGAAATATGCTATGGCTGCTGGTATCGGCATTTTCATTTCCTTCGTGGGATTGCAGGGAGGCGGTATCGTCATTGGCGATCCTTCTTCTCTGGTAGCAATCGGGTCGTTTAAAGTTCCGACGACCTGGCTTACTATCTTTGGTGTTTTCGTAACGGCTATCCTCATGGCAAAGAAAGTGCCTGGATCCATCTTTTACGGTATCGTCCTGACGGCTGTCATGGGACTGGTGACACAGATAATACCGCCTCCGGAAAGCATTATTTCCATGGCGCCGAGTCTGGATCCGACGTTCGGTGTAGGCGTGACGAATATGGCGTCTATTCTTACAGATCCTCAGATGTGGGCCGTAGTGATCATCTTTTTCCTGGTGGCCTTTTTCGATACGGCTGGCACGCTCATCGGACTGGCACAACAGGCCGGAATTATGCATAATGGCAAAATGCCCCGCATCGGCCGGGCTCTCATGGCAGATTCTCTGTCCATGCTCGGTGGTGCTGTTATGGGAACGACTCCTACGGCAGCTTATGTCGAATCTTCGGCCGGCATAGCTGTCGGTGCCCGTACAGGCCTGACAGCCGTTGTCGTAGCGATTCTCTTCGCCTTTAGTATGATTTTTTCACCTCTTCTGGCCGTCGTTACGGCTCAGGTTACGGCTCCGGCCCTGATTATCGTCGGCGTTCTCATGACATCGTCTCTTAAGGAAATCCACTGGAATCAGTTTGAAATCGCCTTCCCGGCTTTCATGGTCATCATCGGCATGCCACTGACATTTAATATTTCGTATGGCATCGCCTTCGGGTTCCTGTTTTATCCAATCCTGATGACTATTGCCGGACGGCGCAGAGAACTCAATCCACTCATCTGGGTCATGTTTGTTCTCTTCCTCATTCTGTTGTATACGCTGACTATTCTTAAATTTTAAGGAGATTATACATGCTTACGAAAGAACTGTTATCTGATTATATCGATGCTGGTGCAGCCCGGATTAAAGCCGATATGGCTGTTATCGGCGGTACGCTGATCAATGTCAATACGGGTGAATACTATAAGGCAGACGTGGCTGTCTATAAAGGGAAAATCGTCGCCGTTGAAAGTGATATTTCTGACTATATCGATGAACATACGCAAAAAATAGACGCGACAGGAACCTATCTGGCTCCGGGACTTATTGACTGCCATATCCATGTAGAATGCAGCAAAATGAGCATGACACGTTTTGCCCAGGCCGTCGTTCCCCACGGTACGACCAGTATTGTCAGTGGTCTCGATGAATATATTTCCGTCATCGGCGTCGATGGGCTGGAAGCCATTTTCAAGGAAGTCGATGCATCTCCTATGAAAGTATTCTGGGCACTGCCTTATAAGACACCGTATACGATTCCCGTTTCGACCATTGCGTATAATGTGACAGCTAAAGATCATGCAAAATATCATCAGGATCCTCGCTGTTATGGTATATGGGAACTGGTACGTGAAGCTGTCCAGACTAAGGATCCGGATACGATGGAAGCACTCGTCCTGGCCAGAAAATATCATCGGCCTATTTTTGGCTGCAGTCCCCTGGCTAAGGGCAAGGCTCTCAACGAATATCTCATGAGTGGTGTCCGTGTCGATCACGAAAGTTATGACCACCAGGAATTCCTGGAAAAAGCCCGCAAAGGGATGCACACGATTATCCGGGAATCAGCAGTCACGAAATTCCTTAAAGAAAATGTCCGCGCTATTACCGAAGGCGCACCGGGCATAGCCCGTCATACCAGCTTTTGCTCTGATGATGTAAACGCCCGGGGCATTCTCAAAGAAGGTCATATCGACCATATGGTACATCTGGCCATCGCCGCGGGAATCGAACCGATGACGGCCATCCAGATGGCGACAATTAATGCGGCAGAAGCTTATGAAATCGACGACCGTGTCGGTTCTATTGCACCAGGCAAGGATGCGGATATCCTTCTCGTTGATCAGCCGGGGACTTTCCGTGTACAGACAGTCATCAGTAAGGGGATACTGGTGACAGAAAAGGGAGAAAATAAATTCGAGTATACTGTACCCAGACGGGATGATTCCCTGTTGCACACCGTACAGCATGCACCGCTGACGGCAGATGATTTTGCCTATCATGTAGATATGGATGAAGGAAAGGCTGTCGTAGAAACGATAAACAGTATCGGGCCGTTCATGCGCAGACGCCGTGACGTCGAACTGGATGTCCGCGGAGGTATTGTCCGTCCCAGTGCCGAAAAAGACGTGGCCCTCGTATCGGTCATTGAACGTTATGGCATAAATGGTAACATGTCCAAGGGTTTCATTTCCGGATGGTCATTTAAGAAAGGTGCTATTGCCACGACGGCGGCTCCTGACGATAATAACCTCGTCGTCGCTGGTGCCAATTATGATGATATGGCACTGGCTGCCAATACACTGATCGAACAAGGCGGGGGACAGGTCGTCGTCATTGATGGAAAGATTGTTTCGTTCCTGCCGCTGCCCATTGCAGGTATTGCATCAGACCTGACACCGGAAGAATTGGCACAAAAAGAAAATGAACTCGACGAAGCGGCCAAAGCGATTGGCAGCCGTCTCCCGGATCCGATTTTTTATCTGTCCTTCCTGCCCATCACGGCGATTCCTGACCTGGCAATTACCGATGGTGGCAACGTAGATTATACAAAGCTATCTTACTTTGATCCTATCCTGGAATTGAAGGATAGATGATTTTTTTAAGGACATAGCTAAAAAGACTGTGCATGATGTTTTCATCGTGCACAGTCTTTTTAGCTTATATTCCTGCTTAAATTTTTCCGTTCGAGTACCTATTATGGAGTTAATGATATATGAAATAGACGGCCGTACTGGTCAGGATACCGGCACCTATATATACGGCCATAAGGGTCAGGATGAGATGACGCCGGGCAGAAAATACGGGCCGGAATGCACCATGTATAGAACCGGCAAGCATGACATAGGTGTCACTTCCTGTTGCCGGTACGTCCTGTCCGGTATGAGGTGTCGTCGTGCCGGGCAGTGATCCGGAAGTTGTGGGAGCCTGGTGGGAACCATGATAGGACAGGTTATTTTCGATGATTCCGTCAGGATTGGAGCGTATGTAGTCATGGACGTATTCCGTGTGGCCGTCCGGTGCGATACGCGTATAACCATTGACATGATGGTAACCCGATGGCGCTTTGATGAATCCGTCATGACTGACGGCGCTGTCGGGAGCAAAAGCCCCATCGTGGGTAAAGTCGCCAGATATACCGTCAGCTATGGCCCCGTCTACGGCAGCTGCTTTTAAGAAGGGGAGAATCAGGGCGATGATGACAAGGGGGATGCTTCCCATGATGCTAAGGGCTCCGGAAGCGGTATAGCCATTACGGTACAACCAGTACAGCAGCATCTGGAAAATAAAGGCAATGACTATAGCCAATGTTGTAAAAGCCAGACAGGTAAAAAAGAAAGCAGGCCTGTTTATCAGATGGAGTAGTGATTGAGGCAGGAGAAGCACAATCTGGCGCAGTCCACTAAAGATGTAATGGTATCCTGTATAGATCCATTGTATTTTAAAATACAGTGTCAAAGCCAGACCGCAGACGAACATTCCGGCAATGACGGCCCGCCAGTTTTTGAGGATAAAGCCGATACGGGCCAGAAATAAAACGACCATGATAATAAAGGCGACCGGTGCCAGAAAAGGAAAGGCCAGACAAATACCGGAGGCAATGACCGATACGACAACCATAGTCAGCAGCATGCGCCATGCCGTCAGAATGAAAAAGGCGCAAAAAAAGCCAATAATGACCATGGGATGATGGCCTTTGATAAAAATATACATGATAATGGAAAAAATAGCGATGGCACTGATCGCATTGTGCCATGTCAGAAGTTGGGATGAGACCCATTCGGAGCGCGTCATAGTTTGCTTATTCATATTATCCCCCGTTTATACTATAATCATTCCTATATTACGTGAGGTTATAGAAAAAAGCAAGAAAAAAGAGACTGGATACAGTCTCTTTTAGGATAGGAATGGAACATAAGCCTGCAAGGCAGGAAAAAACGCTATGTTCAGGCTTTTTACGATTTTGTCAGGATACTTCAGCGGATGAAATTGGTCATGACTTTGGCTTCCGTTTCCGGTGCGGAGATACCGGCCTTTTTACCGGCTTCAATGCACTTCAGTATCCACGCCATGTTGCGGCCTAGGACGCGCATGATTTGAAGACCTTCGGCATCCTGACGGACTTCATCAGGCGTATTGCCATGTACCATGGGCCAGTAGTTGGAAGCGACGCTTACCATCTGATGATAGGCCAGGTATTTATTGAGGACATCGAGAGTAGCAGTCGTTCCGGCACGACGGGCAGATGCAACGGTTGCCCCAACTTTGTGTACGAGGGCCGCACCGGCTTTTCCGGCGAGCTGATCCATAAAGGAAACGATTTCTCCTGACGGGGAAGCCCAGTATACGGGAGAACCGATGACGAGACCATCGGCGGTCTTCATTTTTTCAGCAACGGCATTGACTGTAGCCGTATCCGGAATAGCATGGATGATTTCTGCATCAATTCCGTTTTCTTTCAGCGTATCAGCGACGACGGAAAGGGCCGTATAGGTGCAGCCTTTTTCGCGGCGGCTGCCATTGAGTAAAATAACTTTCATAAAAATCCCTCCTGTATGTCATTGCAAATTTTTATCAATTTTACATATCTACTATATCACGCAAAAGGCAAATAGTCAAACGAGAAAGATTAAATGGAATTATATGGAAATAGAGATGTTTTTTACTGCGAAAAAGTATATACTAAAAATAAAAGCTAGTACTATTATAATCGTATGTATCAAACAAAGAAGGTGAGTGTCATGGCCTATCGGGAATGTCCCGGATGCGGTTTTTTCTATGTCAGTGATGAAGAGGATACGTGTCCTGAATGCGGTTGGCCTGTGCCGCGGAAATGCCCGTTTTGTGGCAGTGAATATGAAAGCCGGGATGTTATCTGTCCAGGATGCGGGAGACAAATCGATACGCTCACCCATCAGGTACTACCTGAATCCGATGAAGGGACCGATGACTTTGATACAGGATATGACAGGGGCTTTGACATAGGTTTTGATAAAGGCTATGATTACGGCCATGACCGGGGGTTTGAAAAAGGGTTTGAAGCGGGCCGTAATAATGATCTGGCAGCTCTGGAAACTGTGCAGAAACGAAGACAGGACCGGAAAACGGGGCAAACTATGCAACAGACAGATACAGTTGTGACAGAAGATACAGAGGATGCTCCTACAGAGGAACCATCGGCGATGGATCCAACATCAGCACAGGAGACCCCGATGCCATGGATCTCCAAAGTGATTGGCGTCCTGCTCGTTCTCCTGTGTCTGGCTGTCGTCATCGCTATTATAGGACTGCAGCCGGTAGTCATTATCTTTGTTCTCCTTGTTTTATACGCCCTGCTCCGCTGAAGAATTCAGGTACTATGGAGCAAGCGCCATAATGTCGTACGGCTCATATTCAGTTTTTCAGCGATTTCTTTATACGTACAGCCGAACAGGGAATGGAGCTTTTGAATACCGGCACGGAAGTTTTTCAAATCGGTGACAGGTGTTTCCATCAGTGCCGGATATTGGAGATATAGATCTTCTTTTACATTGTTTTCACCGATGGCTTCCATCAGAAGCTGATAGCGGTAACGCAGGGTTGGACTGGCTGCTGTTTTTAGCTGCAGGGCATAGCGGATACTGACGCTGCGCAGTTCAATGATATTGCCGGGCCAGCTGTATGTGGTAAGCAGTTGTGTCATATGTTCACTGAGATGGGTATGCCGTTTTTGCGGCAGCTGTTGATGGACGTAGTTCACAAAGAGCTCACAGATATCTTCCGGCCGGTCCCGGAGTGGCGGCAATGTCAGACAATGAATAGACAGAAGCCGGCGCAGCCCTATAGGCAGCTGCCGGTATTCCTGATCGGTGGCTACTGTATAAAATAAAATATCCAGCACTACGGGTTCTCCGTTTTCCGGGGAGATGTATTGCTGTTTTGTCAGAACTTCCTGCAGGATAGCCAGGAGTCGCGGACCGGCCAGACCGGGATGAATGATAATGATACTGCCACCGGCGGCATGAAAAAAGAGACCGCTGCGTGTGTATCCGTTCTGTGTACGTCCGTAAAGGGTGGAAACGGCCTGTTCGTCTGTTGTAGAAGAACAATCCAGTGTCATACAGGGATTGCCCGAACGGCGGGATGCATTGTGCAGGCAATGAGCCAGCTCTTCACCACCACAGCCGGCAGGACCGATAAGAGTGGTGGCGTATTCGATGGGAGAAATATGACGGCAAAGCTGTACAAGATGACTCATGACAGGTGAATACGCGGTGATTTTTTCCAGTTTATAAACCGGGGCAATAGTATACCGCTGTTGCTTCCGGTCTTTTTTTGTGTTGTGCGGGGTGGGATGAAACGTGAGTAGAACGCCACCAGCGTGAAAACCAATTGTGATGCGGCTGAAGACACAGCGCATCATGGTACCATTGATTACGTGGTAACTATCTTTCTGGCTGAGTCCGCTTTTCAGAAATGTATCCAAAGGCAGGTTGGGAAATATCTCTGTCAATGTCCGGCCACTGACCTGATGCAATGTCAGTCCTGTATAATTCTGCATGGTACGATTAAAAAATTCGATGACCTGTTCTGTATTAATAATGACGATACCAAGCTGGGTTGTTCCCAGTAACGATTCAGTAATGACACGATGGCGCCGTGCTGCATAGATTCTTTTTATCTGTTCACCAGCAGCCAGACAGGCATCGCGGATGGCTTCTCTTCCTGCATAGACGAGGAGTGATGCTTTGCCGGCTGCATCGGCTGCGTCCTGAGCAGCTGCCGGACCAATCAGTATATCGCATTGCGTTTTTCTGGCGATGGAATAAATCTGTGGAATCGCATCGTAAACGAGTTCTGTAAGACGGATCTTCATCAATTGCTGAAATACATCCAGATGCAGAGGGGCTGCGTGACGGTAACGCATGATGCCAATGTGCTGGTATCCCTGATCCAGCGCTGTGCGGATGGCCCGGAGATAATCTATATCCTGAACCTGAAAGGGAATGACGGGGTAACTGTAGTGGTTGGCAAATAGTGTTGCTCCGGCGGGACCAGCTACAAATATTTCACATCCCTGACGGATTGCTCTGGTGACGCAGGCATCCTGATCGGCCAGGCCGGCTTCAATGACGATATATTCGACTCCTGTGTCAGGTAACTGGCGAATGACATCATGGACTATGTGAAGAATACGGCTGTAGGCCAGTACACAGATACGAAAGGAACGGGTATCAGCTGAAAATGACATGTAAGTCTCCTTTCAAAATAGTCCTGTAAAACCGCACTATATGAAAATTATGGGAGAAAAAATAATAGAAAAATATATATATGTTTCAATTTAGGTAAAATATAGCATTTTTTGAAACAAATAACAATAGATTACCTTTGTTTACTCATAAATTGGCAGATAAGATAAAACCATGTACAATCAAAGAACTAAAAGAAATACGATATCAGAAAGGATGAATGGAACCTATGGATAAAATGCAGATACGACAGCTTTTACAGAATACCCGGTCTGTTTGTTCTATCTGGCCCGATTACATCATGGTGACAGACGCACTGAGTGACAAAACGATAGATGCCATTCTGTCAGAACCGACGATTCAGAGTGAGAAAATCATTGTTTGTATTGACCATGATACGCCTAATAGCTCCATCGATATAGGTGCCAGACAGCGCCGGCTGATTCGCTGGGCTGTAGAAAAAGGGTTGGCTATAGAATCGTGCCAGGGCATCGGGTATATTCGTTTAATAGAAAAATATGTACAAGAAGGACAGATTGTTGCTGGTACTGGGAGTCATATGGCCGGCCTGGGATCGGCAGGGGCCCTGGGAATTACTGTTTCGGAAGAAGTATTGCCTTCTGTCGTATCGGGTGGGCCCTTACAGCTTACCTGTCCACCTATACAGCGTATTGCCATACGAGGCAGCATGGCTGAAACTGTATCTGCACAGGATGCGGCACTGGCATTGCTGAAAATGTTGAAACAGAGTGGCAGGACAGGAGATCTATTCCTTTTTGCAAAGAAGGATATGGCGGTTTTTTCACAAGATCAGTGTTATGATTTCTGCCATCTTCTGCAGCAGGCCGGGGGAATCAGTGCCATAATCATGGATACAGAACAAGCTCCTTCTATGACGTTCGATGTATCGGATGTATGCCCTCTTGCCGTTCAACCGGGAAATCAGACTCATATCGTCCCCCTGCAGGAACAGGTACCTGTTCCTGTGCAAGAGGTATTTATTGGCGGCTGTCGTGGCGGTAAATTATCCGATTTACGAGCTGCTGCCTCTGTTCTCCAGGGGAAACGGATTGCTTATCGTCTGCGCCTGATTGTCGCGCCTGCAACGAGTACTGTGTACCTGCAGGCTTTGCAGGAGGGTCTGATTGATATTTTCCTGGATTCCGGTGCCATCGTCATGAATCAGGGGTGCAGTGTCTGCTGGGGCCGGGCGCAGGGAATACTTGACGCGGGTGAGACCCTGGTTTCTACGGGATCCTATCACTATCCCGGCTGCTCCGGGGATGTATCGGCAAAGGTCTATCTGACGTCACCGCAGGTGGCAGCCAGGTGCGCCCTGAGTGGCATTCTGCAGGAATAGGAGGTGTTTGCATATGGAAATGCGTTTTGAAGGACGAATATGGAAGTTAGGAGATGATATTGATACGGATATCATCATGCCGACCCAGTGGCTGACACTGGATACGATGGACGAAGTCAAAAAACACGCCTTTGAACCACTGCGGCCGGAACTGGCAGCTGCGATAAGACCAGGAGATATTATCGTGGCAGGACATAATTTCGGCTGTGGATCTTCCAGGGAACAGGCTCCGGAAGCGTTGAGTGCATTGAAAATCCGCTGTATTATTGCAAAATCGTTTGCCCGGATATTTTTCCGTAATGCTATTAATAACGGACTCTTATTGATTGAATGCAATGAATTGGCAGATCATGTCGTTGAGGGTGATGTCGTAACCGTAGAAATAAACCGGTACGTGTCTTGTCATGGGAAGAAATATGATATTCCCCACATACCGGATAATATTTTTCAGATTATTGAAGACGGCGGCCTTGTCAAAAGTATGCAGAAACGCAATGGAATCATAAAGGGGTAAGAAAGGAGAGACACATATGGAAACGACAAAAAGACTGCAGATTTTGAATATGGACTGGCCTTATTTCATACTAGCTTTTGTTATTCTCAATCTGGCCCTTTTCTTTAAATTTCTACCGGGAAGTCTGGCCGGTGTATTGCCATTGCTCATCGTATACGGTGAAGCATTCCGGTTCATTGGCGACCGCATTCCTATCGTCAAAGATTATCTGGGCGGCGGATCCATTGTTGTATTATTTGGTACATCAGCTATGGTGATGTATGGATTGGTGCCGGATGATTTTGCCAAAACCTGCAAAACGTTTATGACCGGGACTTTTATTAATTTTGCATTGGCAGCTCTCTGCTGCGGCAGTATTTTTGGTATGGACCGCAAATTGCTTATCAGAGCTGCTATCCGGTATTTACCCTGTATCATAGGTGGCTTTATCCTGGCCATCCTTTTTGGCGGTGCAGCGGGACTTCTCTTTGGAAATATTTTTTCAGAAACGACATTGTTTATTTCCGTCCCCATCATGGGAGGAGGGACATCGGCTGGTGCCGTTCCACTTTCCCAGATGTTTGGTGAAATCATGCAGCGCGATGTAGGTGAATTATTAGCCCTGATGACGCCGGCTGTAGCATTGGGGAATGCGTTTGCCATCATTGCAGCAGGGCTTCTGGACCGTCTTGGAAAAATACATCCCTGGATGACGGGAAACGGTCATATTATGCGTGACGAAGGAAAACAGGCAGAATCCGAAGAAGCAAAAAAAGAGGAACCAGTAACGAATTTATCTGTCTTTGCCGTCGGTATGACTTTTGCCGGTATTTTCCTGGCTCTGGGTATGTTGATTCAACGGTTCATTCCGAGTATTCATGCCTATGCCTGGATGATTCTGTTAATGATTGTTGTTAAAGTTCTGGGAATATTGCCAGCTAACATTGAACGATATTGCGCTCTTTGGTTCCAGTTCTTCATCAAAAATTTCACCAATACCCTTCTGGCCGGGCTGGGCTTTGGTCTGATCAGCCTGAGTGCCGTCATTCCTGCTTTGACGCCCAGTTATGTAATCATTGTAGCCGCAGTCGTATTAGGTGCCATCGTCGGAGCAGCTGTTGTCGGCTGGTTTGTCGGGTTCTATCCCATCGAAGCCGCTATTACAGCCGGCCTCTGTATGGCGAATATGGGTGGTTCCGGTGACATTGCTACACTTGGTGCCTGCAAAAGAATGGAACTCATGCCTTTTGCTGCCGTTTCATCCCGTCTGGGCGGTGCCCTCGTATTGATTGCAGGCAGTGTTATTTTATCCTTTGTCTTATAGTACGGAAGGAGACTGCTATCATGGGACATACATTAGCAGAAAAAATTCTGATGCATAATACAGGCGTAGCAGACTGCAGACCCGGTGACATCGTCATCACTCATCCGGACTGCGTCATGTTTCACGATATCTATACGACAAATGTATACCGGAAATTCAAGGAAATGGGATTTACGAAATCCTGGGATCCGGAAAAAGTCATCATTATGTTCGACCATCTGCTTCCGACCTGCCTTCCCCTCGATGGGGATCACCTGAAATACGGATATCAGTTTGCCGAAGAATTCGGCGCCAGAAAGGTCCATGCCGGCGACGGCATCTGCCATCAGCTTATGCCGGAACTGGGATATGCCCGGCCCGGTGACGTCGTATTTGTCACTGATTCCCATACGACAACCTACGGTGCTGTCAGCGCTTTTTCTACGGGCATCGGCTACACGGAAATGGCGGCCGTCCTGGGTACAGGAGAAATGTGGGTCCGCGTACCGTCAGCCATTAAAATCCAGATAGACGGCACACTGCCGGACGGAGTCTGCTCCAAAGACATCGCCCTGCGCATCCTGGGAGATCTGAAAGCTGCCGGCGGCACCTATAAATCCCTGGAATTCTGTGGCTCTACCATCGATGCCATGCCCGTCGACGAACGGCTGACCATTGCCAATATGGCCGTCGAATGCGGTGCCAAAGTCGGACTGTTCGCACCGACAAAAGAAAGTTGCGCTTACAGCAACGTAAAATATGATGACGTATCGTGGCTCCATTTTGATGACGATGCAGAGTACGAAAAAGTGCTGACGTATAAAGCCGAAGATATGGTACCGTATATTGCGGCCCATCCGTACGTAGATAACGTCAAACCGCTGTCCGAACTGGAAGGAATGAAAGTAGATAAAGTATTCATCGGTTCCTGTACGAATGGAAGGCTGCAGGATCTGGCAGCTGCCGCCCGCGTACTGGAAGGGCGTCACATTGCTCCCCACATGGAACTGCTTATCACACCGGCATCGCGGTCCATTTTTAAACAGGCCATTGCTCTGGGATACATACAAACATTTATTCAGGCTGGAGCTATGGTTACTCATCCCTATTGCTCGCTCTGTGAAGGCAGAAGTGGCGGGTTATTGTCTGATGATGAAGTATTACTTGGAACGAATAACCGGAATTTCCTGGGCCGTCTGGGCAGCCCGAAGTCCAAAACATACCTGGGTTCACCAGTTGTAGCGGCTGCCACGGCTGTTGCTGGTCATTTAATACATCCCGCTGATTTGAAACAGGAGAGAAATTATGGAATTTAATATACAAGAATGGAATGGCGTGTCATCTACATCGTTATCAGATGCCATGGCAGGATGCCAGACGATGGCTGCTGCTATTAAACCACTGGATAAACGGATGACCGTTACAGGACCGGCTTACACCATACAAGTCGTTAAAAATGATTGTTCTGTTGTATTTAAAGCATTGCGGGAAGCTCCCAAAGGCGCTGTCCTTGTCATCGCTGCCCATGGAACAACCGATGCAGCGTTCCTGGGAGAAATTGTCGTGACTATTGCCAGAAAACAGGGGCTGGCAGGTATCGTCATTGATGGATGCGTTCGTGATAGTCAGGCCATTGCCAGTGGTGATTTTCCTGTTTTTGCCCGCGGTATTACGCCGAAAAGTCCCCCTGTCAATTATCTGGGACGAGTACAACAGACAGTTGCCTGTGCCGATACGCTTATCCGTCCCGGAGACATTATTTATGGCGATGCTGATGGCGTCGTCGTCATTCCTGCCGATAAAACGGCAGAAGTCCTGAAAAACGCAAAGGCTAAAGAAGAAAAAGACCGTTGGAAGATGGATACTGTTATTCCTGATCCGGCCGCACTAGATGAATTTCTTGCTAAAGCCTGTGGAGAAAGGTAAGTATAGAGACGAAAAAGACTGTTTTTACCGATTTATTATGCTAAAATGGTAAAAACAGTCTTTTGATTTATATGTTGAGGGAGTGATGACTCATGAAAATCATGGTAACGGGAATTGGCGGTATCGGTGGATATATGGCATCTTTTTTGTGTGCCTACTATGATGATGTGACTCTGATTGCCCGCCGCAAGCGGAAAGAATCTCTCATAGAAAAAGGTCTTATTCTGCACAGTGATTTTTTTGGTGAACACGTAGCTCATCCGAAAGTAACCGATGACCCGTCGTCGTGCGGCATTCAGGATGTGATTTTTGTCTGCGTCAAGAATTATTCCCTACCGGCAGCATTACAGGCCGTGATCCCCTGCGTAGATGATCATACGATGATTGTCTGCATGCAGAATGGCGTCGATCATAGTGAGGTAGCCCGGTCTATTCTGCCGAAGGGAAAAATTATGGATTCGACTATTTACATTAATACAGAAGCCCAGGCCGATTTTTCAATCCGTCAGTCCGGGGCCTTTGCCCGCATGTATATCAGCAGTGCTGAAGGGGAATACAGTACAACTCTCCATGATCTTCTCGATCATCCGGGGCTGAAAATACGATATGCCGACGATATCCGCGTCGAAGTGTGGAATAAATTCATCACCAACTGCGCCATTAACGTGATTACGGCCTATTATGAAGATACCTTTGCCGGTGTATTTGCCCGTCCGCAGGGAAAAGAGGAATTCCATACCCTTCTCCATGAGGCCTATACGATTGGGAAGGCTCAGGGAGTTGATCTGGCCGATGACCTGGTCGATACGATTTATCATCGCGTCATAGGCCAGAAAAATCAGAATGTAACCAGCTCCCTTGCCCACGATGTCATGGCCCGCCGGCCCAATGAACTGGAAACGTTCAGTGGCTATCTCGTAAAGACAGCAGAGAAACTGGGAATAGACATTCCCTTGTCAAAGATATTTTATGAAGCGTTGAAAGAACGGATTTCTTCTGAATAACGGGTCTGTTTACTTGCTTTCAAAGAAGGCTTTATAAGCCAGGTATCCGCTATAGGCATCGGATTTGGCAACGATTTCTAAGGGTGCGTGCATGCTGTGCATGGCGACGCCGCAGTCTACGACATCGCAGCCCCAGTCGGCCATGATATAGGCGATGGTGCCGCCACCGCCCTGATCGACTTTTCCCAGTTCCCCAATCTGCCAGGGGACATCGGCGGCGTTAAAAATCTGGCGTACCTGGGATAAAAATTCTGCATTAGCATCGTTGCTGCCGGCTTTTCCGCGGGCTCCGGTGTATTTGCAGAGGCATATGCCATAACCGAGCCGTGCCGCGTTTGTTTCTTCATAGGCATCGGCGAATACAGGGTCCAGGGCAGCGCATACGTCGGCGGATAAGACCTGGCTGTTCCGCATGGTCCGGCGCAGCCATAGTTCTTCCGTATGGCCCTGTAATGCCAGGAGTTCGGCAACGAAATCAGGGAAAAATGCCGAGTGGACACCGGTATTGCCGACGGAACCGATTTCTTCCTTGTCAGCAAACAAGGCTACCTGCGTCTTAGTGCCGGCATGGGCTGTGAGGATGGCTGCCAGATTGCCATACGAGCATACCCGGTCATCGTGGCCATGGCTCATAATCATAGAACGGTCCAGACCGACATCGCGGCTCTTAATGGCCGGAATGATTTCCAGTTCGGCGCTGGCGAAATCTTCTTCTTCGATACCGTATTTCTTTTTCAGCAATTCCAGAACGGCCGGCTTTGTTTTTTCCTCTTCACTATTAGTCCCGACGAGGGGCATGAGCATTTCCCCGCTGATGGCTTCGGAAAGTTTTTTGGCTGCCTGGTCTTTGCCGAGGTGGGGGAGCAGGTCATTGATGAAAAATACCGGGTCATCAGGGTCTTCACCGATAGAGACGTCGATGCGCCGTCCGTCAGCTGTATAGACGACGCCAATCAGGGAAAGAGGCAGGCAGACCCACTGATATTTTAAAAGACCTCCGTAATAATGGGTCTTGAAATAGACGATGCCATTTTTTTCCGTAACGGGCATGGCTTTCAGGTCGAGACGGGGGCAGTCGATATGAGAACCAACGATCTTCATCCCCTGGGAGACAGGTTCTGTGCCGATGACGGCGAGGATGACGGACTTGCCTTTCTGATTCCAGTATACTTTGTCGCCGGCTTTAAGGGAGGTATAGTCGCTGAGCGGTCTGAAACCGGCAGCTTCAGCCTGTCGGATGATTTCTGCATTGGCCAGCCGTTCTGTCCGGGCCGTGTCGAGAAATTGGCGGTACTTTTTGCTGTATTCTTCCATTTCCAGGCGCTGTTCTTCAGAAAAACGAGCCCAGACGCTGTTTTCTCTATCAAATGCTTTCATTTATATTCCTCCTTATGGTATAATTAACCAAAATGGCGGGACAGCCATTTTTACATTATGCATGTATTCATGTCTAATATTACTATTATAGTGATATTTCCTGAGAAATAAAAGGGGGAACAGGAAAATGACACAAGATATGATAAAACAGTTAGTTGAAAAATATACGCCCCACGTATGTGAGCTCCGCCGTACGATTCATGCCCATCCGGAACTTTCATACCATGAAGAGGGGACGGCGGCCCTGGCAGCTGCGGAATTCCGCAGTCTTGGATTAGAAGTGCATGAAGAAGTAGGTGGAATACATGCTGTCGTGGGTATTCTCCACGGCGGGAAGGGAAAGGGGCTTACGATTGCCCTGCGGGCCGATATGGATGCCCTGCCGGTCACGGAAGAAACGGGACTATCTTTTGCTTCAGAAACACCCGGTATCATGCATGCCTGCGGCCATGACGCCCATACATCGATTCTCCTCGGCACGGCCCGTGTTCTCACGGCGATGAAAGATACCTTTGCCGGTACGGTTATTTTTATTGGCCAGCCGGCAGAAGAAAAATCTCCCGATGGCGGGGCTAAAGCCATTGTCAAGTCGGGAATCCTCGAAGGTACTGATGCCGTGTATGGCCTTCATGTGTGGCCCGGACTTCCCACTGGTCAGGTCGGGATTCTGGCCGGTCCTATGATGGCGGCTTCAGATCACGTGACGGTCACTATCTGTGGCAAGGCCAGTCACGCCGCTATGCCGCATCGCGGTACTGATGCAATAGTGGCGGCCGGTCAGTTTCTGACGGCAGTACAGAACATCATCAGCCGTCAGATCAACCCACTTTATCCGGCAGTACTCACCTTTGGCACCATCCACGGCGGCACGCGCTATAATATCGTGGCTGATGAGGTCGTCATCGAAGGAACCTGCCGGACTTATCACAAAGAAGCTCAGGATATGGTGGAAGATAAGCTGAAGCGTCTGCTGAGCGGACTCGATACGATGCTCGGCACGGACAGTACGCTTCAGTACGACCGGGGGTATGATGCGGTCTTTAATGATGCAGAGCAGGCAGAGTTTATCAAAGATGTCGTGCGCACCCGGTTTGGGGGGGATGCTCTGGGAGATGTAAGGGAACCGGCTATGACGGCAGAAGATTTCTCCGGTTATCTCAAAGCGTATAACGGTGCTTTTTTGTGGCTTGGGGCAACGGCTCCGGGAAAACCTGTGTGGCCGCTCCATAATTCTCATTTCGTTGCCGATGAAAACTGTCTGCCTTTTGGGATGGAGCTCATGACATCGCTCACGCTGGCAGCGCTTTCCAATCAGGATGCTGGCATCATTGCACCGGATGCGGCGCATAAAGCATAGATAAGTTAGAAAAAAATCATAAATAAAAAAGGAAATCGCCTCCTCATCACGAATATATATAATAACGTGATTTTTAGGAGGCGATTTATTTATGAAAGAATATGCTAGTGACAAGATCCGCAACGTGGCTGTACTCTCCCATGACGGAGCCGGCAAGACGGCCGTCGTCGAATCCCTGTTGCTTGCCTGCGGAGCCGTTGATGCCGTCGGTGTGGGCAAGGACAACAAACACATCATGGACTTTGAACCGGAAGAAATCAAGCGTAATGTGACGATCCAGCTCGGTATCGCGCCCTGTGAATGGCAGGGATACAAGCTGAATTTCATTGATACGCCGGGGTATTCCGAATTCTGTGGTGAAGTCCGTGCTGCCCTGCGGGCTGCTGATGGCATCCTCATGGTCGTTTCGGCTGATGCCGGTGTAGAAATGGATACGGAACGCGCCTGGGATTACGGCGTAGAACTACAGTTGCCGCGCATGATCTATGTCAATAAAATGGATGCTGAAAACGCCGATTTCTTTGGCTGCCTCGAAAAGATGCGCGCTGTTTTCGGCAAATCTATTATGCCCCTTCAGATTCCGATCGGAGAAGGCAATGATTTCCGCGGCATCATCGATGTCTGCAAAATGATTGCCTGGGAATGGAAAGAAGGCAAGGCCGAAGAAATCAAAGTGCCGGCAGAATATATGCCTAAAGCCCGTGAAGTTCGTGAAATGTGCATGGAAGCCGCTGCAGAAGGCGACGACGAACTGTTGGAAAAATACCTGGAAGGGGAAGAACTGACCATCGACGAACTGCGCCAGGGCCTGCGCCAGGGCATGCTGACCGGCCGGGTATGCCCGGTCATGTGCGGCAGTGCAGTCCATCATATCGGAACGACGGAACTTTTGGGGCGCATCATCCGTTATATGCCGGACGCATCCCAGAAGGTCATGATGGGAACGGATAAAAAGACGGGCGAACCGGTTATGGTATATCCTAACAAGCTGTTTACGGGATTTGTATTTAAGACACTCATCGACCCCTTTGCCGGGAAACTGAGTTATGTCCGCATTTTCTCCGGCGAACTCAAAGAAGGGGATAAGCTGTATAACGTGACCCAGGATACGGAAGAAAAGCTGGGCAAGATGTTTACCTTGGTCGGCAAGGAACAGGTACCGGTCAAAGACGCCATTGCTGGTGATATCGTCGTCATTCCGAAACTGGCTCATGCCCGTACAGGTGATACTTTTGCTACGGCAGAATTCCCTGTTGAATATGATCCAATCCGCTTCCCCAATCCGCTCCATACGGTCGCCATGGTTCCGGAAAAGAAAGGCGACGAAGAAAAACTGATGACGGCTCTTTCAAAAATCAGTGAAGAAGATCCTACCTGCCAGGTGGAAAAGAATGCCGAAGGCAAGCAGATACTCGTTCGCTGCATGGGCGACGTCCATCTGGAACACATCATGAATAAGATGGAACGCAAATACGGCGTCAAAGGTATCCTCAAACCGGTATATATTCCGTACAGGGAAACCATCAACGGCGTTACGGAAGTAGAAGGCAAGCATAAGAAGCAAAGTGGTGGTCATGGTCAGTACGGTCATGTCAAACTCAAACTGGAACCCCTTACCAATGGGGAAGACTTCGAATTTGTCGACGCCATATTCGGCGGGGCTGTGCCGCGCCAGTATATCCCGGCTGTCGAAAAGGGCGTAAAAGAAACGTTGGAAAAAGGACTCATTGCCGGGTATCCTATGATCCACGTCAAGGTCACACTGGAAGACGGGTCCTATCATCCTGTCGATTCGTCGGAAATGGCCTTTAAAGTAGCGGCAGCACTGGCGCTGAAGAAAGGCGTGCCCGAAGCGAAACCGGCTATTCTCGAACCGGTTTATAATGTCGATGTCATCGTGCCGGAAGAATATATGGGTGATGTCATGGGCGACTTCAGCGGCCGCCGCGGACGGATCCTCGGCATGGAACATCATCCCAGCCATAAGAACCTGATTGTAGTCAAAGCGCAGGTGCCTCTGGCCGAAATGAGCGGCTATGTGACGATTTTGCGCTCCATGACACAGGGGAAAGGTACATTCAACATGTCCTTCTTTGATTATGAAGAAGTACCGAAAAAGACAATGGATGAAATCATTGCCGCTTCACAGGCTGGTAAGGAAGAATAAATCCCTCCTCACGTATCCTCGCCGCATATTGTGTGCGGCGGGGATTTCTTTTGGGTAGTGAAATCATAGCAATGCTGATTTTTTAGTGAAAGGAGAAATTATCATGGATGTAATGCAAGAATATGCCGATAAGAAAAAAACGCCGGAACAGATTGCCGCCTGTGTGGAATCGGGCTGGTCCTGTTGTGCTGATATTTCAGGAGCCATCCCGCCGGTTCTGGCCGATGCTCTGGGAAAACGGGCCGCTGCCGGGGATATACAGGATGTGACCTGTCATACTCTGCTCGATGTGACGCCTCTGGGGACGTTATCTTCTGAAGCCTATCCGAATATTACGCCTGTTACATGGTTTTCCGGCGGGGGACTGCGCAAAGCTGCCAACGAAGGACGCTGCGACATCATGCCCTGCTATTACCACGATGCGCCGGGACTGTTTGAACGATATATCGACATTGATGCGTTCTTTGCCCAGGTATCTCCTATGGATAAGCACGGGTATTTCAGCACCAGCCTGAGCGGTTCCTGCAGTGCTGCCATGATCCGGAAAGCCCGCCATATTTATCTGGAAGTCAATGATCAGCTGCCGCGGGTACTCACGGCGCCGCAAATCCATATTTCACAGGTCGATGGACTGTGTGAAACGTCCCATGCCCTGCCTATCGTGCCGCCGGTACAGATTGATGAAATCAGCCGTACTATCGGCGGTTATATTGCCGAAGAAGTGCCTGACGGAGCGACACTGCAGCTTGGTATCGGCGCTGTACCAGAAGCCGTGGGTCTGGCCCTCAAGGATAAGCATGATCTGGGAATCCATACAGAACTGTTTACAGACAGCATGGTAGAACTCATTGAATGCGGGGCTGTCACCAATACTAGAAAACCGATTCACCGGGGAAAGACTGTGGCAACCCTGACCTTTGGTTCTCAGCGTATTTACGATTTTATTGATGACAATCCGGCATTTCTCATGTTACCTGTCGATTATGTCAATGACCCGGCAGTCATCGCCCGCCATCCGGACTTTATTTCTGTCAATGCGGCTATTGAAGTTGATTTCTTTGGTCAGGCCTGCTCTGAATCGACAGGAACGCGGCATATATCTGGTACAGGTGGCCAGGCTGATTACGTGCGCGGTGCCATCTGCTCACCGGGCGGAAAAAGCTTTATTGCTTTCCCCTCTACGGCAAAAGGAGGCACTATCAGCAAAATCGTGCCGACACTGACGCCGGGAGCCATCGTTTCGACGAGTAAAAATGATATTGATTACGTCGTTACAGAATACGGCATCGCCAAATTACGGGGGAAAACCCTTTCTCAGCGGACAAAAGCCCTGATTTCCATTGCCCATCCGAAATTCCGGGAAGAGCTGACCTTTACTGCTAAAAAAATGCATATCCTGATCTGATATGCGAGCATTGCGTATAACACACAACATGAATATGGATTTTGCATAGATATCTTGCGTAAAACGTTTTAATAAGCTATACTGTACATGTGAATTTTAGAACAATATCTCTGTTGTGGTTGATGCGGTACAGACCGCATATATTGTGAAAGGTTTGGTGAACAGAATGTCAGAATGGACGGATATGTATAAACAAAAACTGACGACTCCGGAACAAGCAGTTACCCTTGTAAAAGACGGCGACTGGGTCGATTATGGCATGACGACCTCCCAGCCGGTACTGCTCGATAAAGCACTGGCGGGCCGCAAAGATGAGTTACATGATATTAAAGTACGGGAAACCATGTCCCTGTTTCCCCGCCAGGTATGCGAATGCGACCCCGATTGCGATACTTTTACCGTCATGAACTGGCATCTCAGCGGATATGACCGCAAGCTGGCAGCACAGTCACGCATGTTTTTTAATCCTATGTGTTTCCGTAATGAACCGTCGATTTACCGCAATATCATTGATGTCGATGTGGCGATGATTACTGTAGCGCCTATGGATAAACATGGCTATTTTAACTTTGGCCTTTGTGCGGCCGTGACCGAGGCTATTACGAAAAAGGCTAAAAAAGTCATCGTCGAAGTCAATCCGCATATGCCGCGCTGTCTTGGCGGCCGTGGGGAAGCCATCCATATTTCTGACGTCGATGCCATCGTCGAAGCGCCCGATGTGCCAGTGCCGACTATTCCTTTCGTCCTTGGAAACGATATCGATCAGAAAATCGCTTCTTATATCGTCGAAGCTATCCCCGATGGGGCAACATTGCAGCTGGGCATTGGCGGGCTGCCTAACAGTGTAGGCGCTATGATTGCCAAATCGGATTTGAAAGATCTGGGTGTCCATACAGAAATGCTCGTCGACGCATTTTACCTTATGGCTAAGGAAGGCAGACTGACGAATAAAGTCAAAAACCTGAACCGTGATAAAGGGGTCTTTGCCTTTGCCCTTGGCTCTCAGGACTTATATGACTGGGTAGATGACAATCCTGCTCTGGCAACCTTTCCCATCGATTATGTAAATGATCCGGCTGTCATCGGACAGATTGATAATTTCATTTCCATCAACAGCTGCATCGAAGTAGACCTCTATGGCCAGGTATCGGCCGAATCCATGGGGACCCACCAGATCAGTGGCAGCGGCGGCCAGCTGGACTTCACCGACGGTGCCTACCGGTCCAGAGGCGGTAAGTCCATCATCGCCATGCACGCGACCCATACGGATAAAAAGACCGGTACGGTTACGTCCAACATCAGCCCCATCCTGAAAGCCGGTACGACTGTCACCGATCCCCGTTCCCAGACGCACTGGATTGCGACAGAATACGGCATGGTCAACCTCATGGGTAAATCGACCTGGCAGCGCGCAGAAGCCCTCATCGGCCTGGCACACCCCGATTTCCGGGACGAACTCATCAAAGAAGCGGACAAGATGCATATCTGGCGCAAGAGCAATAAACGGTAATTAGTGTTAATTTTACAGAATCTGACAGAGACTGTAACAAAATGAGCTTTTAGGGCTCTTTTGCTGCAGTCTCTATACATTTGCTTTAAAATTCCTCCTAAACGGCCCGGCAAGGCGCTTTTTTGCTATTTGGGTTATTTACCTATCTATTTCCTCTGATTTTTGGTATAATAGTACAGATGCTCTATATATAGATATATAAGCGATTATTTTTTTATTATATATGAGGTGACATTGTGGACGAACAAAACGTTGATAAAATTTTGCCGGTTTGTCTGGAAAGTGAAATGCAGACCTCGTACATCGATTATGCGATGAGTGTTATCATCACGCGTGCCCTGCCGGACGTGCGCGATGGGTTGAAACCTGTTCATCGCCGTATTTTGTATGCGATGCACGAAGCCGGCATGACGCCGAACAAGCCATATAAGAAATCAGCACGTATCGTCGGTGAAGTTTTAGGTAAATATCATCCCCATGGTGACAGCTCGGTATACGATGCAACGGTCCGCCTGGCCCAGGATTTTTCTACCCGTTATCCCCTGGTAGATGGTCACGGCAACTTCGGTTCTGTCGATGGTGATTCGGCGGCTGCTATGCGTTATACAGAAGTCCGCATGGCCAAGATTACCGGCGAAATGCTGGAAGATATTGACAAGGATACGGTCGATTTCATGCCTAACTATGACGGGTCTCTCCAGGAACCGACGGTCCTTCCTTCTAAAATCCCGAACCTATTGGTTAACGGCTCGGCTGGCATTGCCGTCGGTATGGCGACGAACATCCCACCCCATAATCTGGGTGAAGTCATCGACGGCTGTGTCATGCTCATCGATAACCCTGAAGCCAGCCTGGAAGAATTAATGACGAAAATCCAGGGTCCTGATTTCCCGACGGGTGCTAAAATTATGGGCCGCGATGGTATCATCAAGGCTTATGCGACAGGCCGCGGCAGCATAAAGATGCGTTCCTGTGCGGAAATCGAACCGATGAACAAGGGCAAACACCGCATTGTCGTTTCAGAAATTCCTTATCAGGTCAACAAGGCCCGGGTCATCGAAACGATTGCCGAATTGTCCCGCAACAAGGAAATCGACGGCATTACTGCCCTGCGCGATGAATCGGACCGCAAGGGTCTGCGCATCGTTATCGAACTGCGGGCCGATGCCAATCCGGATATCGTCCTGAATAAATTGTATAAACATACACAATTACAGGAAACGTTTGGCGTTATTATGCTGGCGCTTGTCGATGGGCATCCACGCGTCCTGACGCTGAAACAAGTACTGCATTATTACTTGGCTCATCAGCAGGATGTCATAACCAGACGGTGCAAATTTGAACTGGAAAAGGCACTGGCCCGTGCCCACATATTGGAAGGTTTGCTTATCGCCCTCGACCATATTGACGAGGTTATCCGGACGATCCGCGAATCCCAGACGGATGAAATTGCCAAGACGTCTCTCATGAGCAAGTTCGGCCTGAGCGACAAGCAGTCCGTTGCTATCCTCGATATGCGTCTGCGCCGCCTGACCGGTCTGGAACGGGAAAAAATCGAACAAGAATACAAGGAACTGGAAGAACGGATTGCCTATCTGCGCGATGTCCTTTCCGATACGCATAAAATCATGGGTATTGTCAAAGATGAACTCCTCAATGCTAAGAAGAAGTTTGCTGATCCGCGGCGTACTCAGATTGTAGCTGATACGTCGGAATTCGGCGTGGAAGATATGATTCCTGATGAACGCATGGTTCTGACTCTGACGCGGCGTGGCTATATCAAGCGCATCAACGCCAACGTCTACCATACACAGAATAAAGGCGGCCGCGGCATCAAGGGAATGGGTACGAAAGATGAAGATGCAGTCAATCATCTGCTCTATACCTCGTCGCTGAACACGGTACTCTTCTTTACCAACCTGGGCCGCGTCTATCGTCTCAAGGCATATGAAATTCCCGAAGCCAACAGCCGGAATTCCAAGGGAATCGCGGCGATTAATCTGCTGCCTCTCGATAGTGGGGAAAAAGTAAATGCCCTGATTGATCTCGATCAGGTGGATCCGTCCATGAACCTCTTTATGGCTACGGAACAAGGCCGGGTCAAAAAGACGGAACTGCAGGAATTCAAGAACGTACGCCGCAACGGCCTCATTGCTATTTCCCTTGTCGAAGGAGATCATCTGGCTAAGGTACGCCTTACGACGGGAGGACAGAATATCATCCTGGCAACGAAACTGGGGATGGCTATCTGCTTCAATGAAGACGATGTCCGTCCTATGGGGCGCAATACCCGCGGTGTCCGTGGTATTGATCTGGCTCCTGGTGATATGGTCATCGGAGCAGATATCCTCGCACCGGGCTGCCAGGTCCTCACAGTCAGTGAAGAAGGGTTTGGCAAGCGCAATAACGTAGAAGCCTACAAGGTACAGAACCGTGGCGGCAAGGGCGTCAAGAACTTCAAGATTACTGAGAAAACCGGCGATGTCGTCGGCGTCGAAGTAGTCCGCGATGATCAGGAACTGATGCTCATTACCGGCAATGGTATCGTCATCCGCACCGATGTGGAAAGCATTGGCATCAAAAAAGGTAAGATTACCTCAGGCGTCAAAATCCAGAAACTGGAAGAAGACGACAAGGTAGCGGCCCTCGATACGATAGCCATCGACGGCGAAGATGAAGAATCACCATCTCAGGGAGATTTATTTCAACAAAAATAAGATATAGCGAAAGTGGCGCTCCTTGAGGCGCCACTTTTTCTATGCAAAAAATGAAACATTATGACTTGTTCTATGCCGATTTTGATACATTTGGATATACTGTGATTTCCTGACTCTTTTACCGGTACAGATTATGATAAAATAGTAACTGATTATAGCAGTAATGGGGTGAACAAAGTGGACAAGCAGTCGGTCGAACGTATGAGGAAACGAAATCCATTCTTATCTCTCAGTGATATAGTGTATGACATTTTACTGCAGGAAATTGTCAGTTTCCGTATGGCTCCGGGCAGCCGGGTCAATGAAAGTACCATTGCCGAATTACTGGGTGTCAGCCGCTCTCCTGTCAAAAATGCCCTGACCAGGCTCATGCACAATTCATATGTTGTCCGCCAGCCGGGATACAGGGTCGCCGCGTTTTCGGAAAAGGAATATACAGATATTGCTGAATTATCGGAACTGATTGAGCCCTATGCAGCAGGCCGGGCTGCTGTTGCCATAAAAGATACGGATCTGGATGTATTGTATGATATAGCAGGACAGCTTCAGCACATCTGTGTAAAGAGCGGGAATTTGCAGCACCGGTATATAGATGTTGTAGACCTGGAATATCAATTTCATTCCCGTATTGTCCATCTGGCGGATCATCCTTTGCTGGAAGAGTTTTATGAACATATTAAATACAAGTTGTACCGCTATAGGAGCTATCTGAATTATGATCCACCGGCAGGATATTTTGAAGTCGTCGGAACGGAACATCTGACGATTTGTGATATTTTAAAAATGCGGGACCAGGGAATGGCGGAAGCGATTATGCGGCGGCATCTCGCTCTGGCCCGTGCTGAGTTTAAACGCAAGTTTCCTGCTGAAAACAATCAGGAATTCAATAAAAAAGGCCTATTTTCACCAACATAAAATAAAAAAATAAGAAATTATCTGGCAAAATATTAATTTATTTAGACATTTTGCCAGATTTTTTTATTGAAAAATGAAAGAAAAACAATCAGAATGTAATAATTTATACGAAAATGGACGAAAAAAAGGCCCAAATGAGAAAAATAAAATGAACACAAACGTCATACTGGTCAGAGTTTGACTCTTTAATTGGATAATGTTAACATAAACGCATAAAAGAAATTCGATACGGTAATAATTAAATTCAGTAAGGATTTATGTTTTCAGGTATCATTTTATGTGTAAGGAGGTATGAAGCATGACTGGGTTCGAAAAGTTCGTAAAATTTGTAACTAAGTATGTAACGCTGTGGGTCATTTTATGTGCCGTATTTGCATATTTTGTGCCGACGCCATTTAAACCCTACGGCGGGACGATTCCCTGGTTCCTGGGCATTATCATGCTGAGCATGGGTCTTTCTATGACGCCTAATGATTTCAAGCTGGTTCTGACCCGGCCAAAGGATGTTATCGTCGGTATCGTGACACTGTATGCGTTTATGCCTCTCGTCGGATTGGGACTGGGAACCATATTCAATCTGGACCCGATGCTGACTGTAGGTCTCGTACTTCTGGGCTGTACGCCGACGGGGACGTCTTCCAACGTCATGACATTCCTGGCTAAAGGCGATAAGGCTCTGGCCGTGACGGTATCGAGCCTGAGCACCATCGTAGCGCCTGTCGTCATGCCTATGCTGCTTCTCTTTTATGTCGGCAAATACCTGCCTATTGATGCGGTAGGCCTGTTTATGAGTATCATTAAAATCGTCATTATTCCGATTGCGCTGGGACTTCTGATTCATAAATTCTTTGAAAAACAAATGCCGGTCATTCTGAAAGTCGTGCCGCTGGCAACGGTAGCTGCTATCGTTTGTATTATTTCCGTCATTGTAGCACTCAACGTAGAACGGCTGCAGGCTGTAGCCGGAATGGCTGCCCTGACATTGGTACTGTATACAGGTATTGGCCTGGCTATCGGATATACTGTAGCCCGCCTGCTGCGCATGAAAGCTCCGAAACGGAAAGCGATGACTTTTATCGTTGGCGTACAGAATACGGCGCTGGCAGTTACCCTGGGGATTACATATTTTGATCCCATGTCGGCAATTCCGGGAGCTATCGGTGTTGTCTGGACGACTGTATTTTGCTCCTTTGTTGCATCACTTTGGGGGAACAAAACAGAAGATGCAGCGGAAGCAGCTCCCCCTGCACAGGGAACCGCTCATTGACATGGATATTATGCCGCAGTATATGAGGCGTTTATATAGGAAGGAGAGATAGGTTATGGCAAGATTTAATAAGGTATCGGCAGAATTATTGGACGAACTGAAACAAGTACTGGGAGAAAAAGGCGTAACGGTAGATCCGGAAAAATTGCAGACGTATCAGACCGATGAAGAAGGCAATCCCTATTGGTTCCGTACTCCCGAAGTAGTCGTATTCCCGAAAACGACGGAAGAAGTAGCAGCTGTCATCAAACTGGCGAACAAGTACCTCGTACCGATTACGCCCCGTGCTGCTGGTTCTGGTGTTGCTTGTGGTGCCATTCCTGTCTATCACGGTATCGTCATGGAACTGGATAAGATGGATAAGATCCTCAAAATCGATGAAGATAATCTCTATGCTGTTGTCCAGACCGGTGTCCGGACGAGCGTTATCCAGCAGGAATGCAAACAGCGGGGGCTCTTATATGCCGGCGATCCCTGCAGTGCTGACAGCTGCCAGATCGGCGGTAACGTAGCAACCAATGCCGGTGGCAACAAGGCTGTAAAATACGGGACGACACGGAATCAGATTTATGGCATGAAAATCGTTACCCCGACGGGTGATATCGTAGATGTCGGAGCGCGGTTGCAGAAATGCTCGACCGGCTACTGCCTGGAACAACTTATTTGCGGGTCGGAAGGTACGCTGGGCGTTGTAACAGAAATTACGCTGAAATTACGTCCTCTGCCGCCGTATAAATTTGACCTGGTAGCAATCTTTAATGAAGATGCCAAAGCATTTGCTCTGCCGAATAAGATTTTGAAGGCCGGTATCGAACCTACCAGTATCGAATACATGGATAATAAAGCGCTGAAGATGTGCAGCAATTTCTGCAAAGTAACGTTGCCCCATGTAGAAGAAAACTGCTGCTATGTCATCATCACCGTAGAATCGTTTGATGAAGATGAACTAGACAAGAAGATGGAAAAAATCAGTGATCTCTGTGATGATATGGGCGCCGTCGATGTCATCCAGGCGGATGACCGTATCTGGGGATGCCGCCGGCAGTTTGCTGAAGCAGCCCGCGATATCGACATCATGTTCGTAGCAGAAGATTTCGTCGTACCTCTCGACAAGATTGCTGAAATTACGGCGGAAGTACCAGGACTGGAAGAAAAACACGGAATCTATACGGTAACATCGGCTCATATCGGCGATGGCAATATCCACGTGCTGCCGCTTAATAAAGATGGTTTATCACCGGAAGACTGGATGAAGAAGATGGCCGGTTTCCATGAAGACCTCTTTGAAAAAGTATATGCACTGGGTGGCAAGATGTCTGGTGAACACGGCATCGGCTATAAGAAACTCGTTGATTTCAAACGCTGCACCCCGCCGGGTGAATACAAGATGATCCGGGCAATCAAGAAAGCGCTGGATCCGAACGATATCCTCAATCCGGCTAAGATTGTCGATTTGGAAGACAGCATCTGATGCAGTTTCTATCATATAGTATCTACCCCTCCATGCATGAATTAGATATCCCGAAGCACCTGCAGGCGTCTAAAACGGACGCCTGCAGGTGCTTTTTTTTTAGCGGTGTAAAAAAATCCCTTGACAAGAAGGGGAGAGTGGGATATACTAAACAAGCTGTTGAGCGGACGGGAAGGTTCCCTTCCTCCTCTCAAAAGTAATTCAAAAAAGTGCTTGACAAACTCCTGTGAGTTTGTTAAGATATATGAGTC
>NZ_DGXL01000015.1:0-35729 GCF_002395615.1 Megasphaera sp. UBA4233
CCACTGTATAATTAGGCCGCCGAATAAGCTCCCGAAACATAAATACCCGTTTTGTGCGATGTTATATTTTACCCCGGTCGCGGTCAGCACTTTTTTAATCATCGTAGCAAGCAGGCTGTCCGATGTCAGTGTATTGACGAGTCCGCCAAGTGCTGTGCTGGCCAGCGTGTTGACGATACCATTGTTCCAGTCCGTAATTTGTGCGGATTCTGTTTCCGGGTGCATGATTTTAAACGCGTTGTCACTTTTTTTGAATACGTGCAGAATAGATTTAATGATATCCATAACAGGTTCCTCCTTTAGTCTTTAGGTTCAATCCACACAGAGCATGCTTCTGTCGGCTGGGTATCGCTCATCACGACATTCTGAATATCGACGGGCTCCATTGTGCCCGACCCCTTTTCTTCTACCAGCATGCCAGCCAGATGGGTAACGGCGTTATAAACGCCGTCGCCCGTTACTGGATTAGTACTGCCTGATTTAGGTACTGTATCAAAGGTCAGCTTGTTTTCCTTCGCTGACAGTGCAGATTCTACGTCCGTCTTTTTTGCAAAGGTGCTGCTTAATTTAGACAAAAATGTTCTTAGCTGATTTAGCTGTACAAGACTCATATGCTCACCCTCCATAATCATCAGGTAAAAAGCGCGAGGATATCGGCGTCAGTTGCCATCGGATAGTCAGATGTCTTCATGTACGTATTAGCGACATCTGACGACTTTGCATACGCGGATAAGTCCACGATGCCCGCCAAGTTATCCCAGCTATTGCCATTCCATGACACGTTATCCCCCGCGTTGATGCTATGCGATGCGTCCGCCGCAGTGATGTTATACGTATCCCCGACTTGCACACCATTAATAGGCAAGTCAGCATATGTATCTACGCTGCCTCGATACCGGAATACCGTCGTAATATCTGATTTCTTAGCGTATGTCGCTTCAGCATTGCTTGACGTCACATACCCCGCATCGTTTTGGAAGGCAGATAATTTAGTCGGAGTACCACTCAAATCGCTATATTTACCGGATTTTGCAACCACGGCGAGGTCAGCTGTTTTAGCATACGGAGTTAAATCCGGGCCACTTGCGCTAAGTGCCCCATCTGTTGCAATCGTCAGGCCAGCACCAACTTTTACGCCCCCCAGTGCCGTTGCCGAGGCCTTAGGTAACGTGTAATTGTTGGCGCCTGCCTGAATCCCCGCCAGCTTATTTTTCTCATCGGTAGAGTAGTCGTTCGTCGATAGACCTTTGCCAGATTCTTTTGATACAAATAATTTTTTAATCTGTGTTAAAAAGTAGTCTAAATTGCTTACACGGCAAATTTTATCAATAGTTGTTGCCATCTCCATCATCTCCAACTCTAAACAAATTCAAAATATCTTGATCCGTAGCATATTCAATTTCTACAGTTCGCTCAGGAATAATCCTTCCTGTTAGATTCACGCGGGATTTTAGATTCCCCACCAGATTTGATTTTGCTTTAATAACGCCAGTAAGTCTTTCCATTAGAACGTCACTTCCTCACAAATTGTAAAAGGGGTCGGGGTAATTACAGTTGCGACAAATCCGTCCGGACGGCTTAGCTGTACATCATAGTAATACGTGCCATAGGGCAGGTCTGCTGTCTCTGCCGGTTTAATGGTAATCGTCTTGTCAACCACAGCTTTTTGCAGAATTACAGCCGTGTCACTGGTACTTCTTTTGACAGTAAATAGAATTTGGTCCTCATCGGTAATCTCATACTTAGCGTTCTTAACGCTGGTATCATCAACGATATCCAGGGTAAAGCTCGCAGTGTCCCCGCGTGTCAAATAAATTTCATTGTTTTTTACCCTCAGCATGATACCACCTACTCTAAAAGCTCGACCCAAATGCCGTTATCAGCCATGGATGCCGGTTTCCCAGATGTATCAGAAACACATAGACGGTTTAAATGTGCTGTATCGTCTGTATTATGTGCGACGGTCAAAAATCCATTGGGGTTGATGGTAGCTGACACATTGCCCGTATTGCTCATGGTAAACTGTAACTGAAATTCTTGCTGTACGACCGTGCTTCCGCCTTCGGCTGGCATATAATCCGGATTATCGTCCGTCATCGCCACATACATGATTTCTCCGTCGTCCGGGTCCGTCGCAAATAGTCCCAGCTCTGATATCTTGAATCCCGTTTTAACCCCGCTGTTACTAATAGTCAGCTCCAGCGTTACGGTATTCCCATTTTGCGTAATTTTATTGATGCCCAGTGTCATCTGTTCATTGATTAGTGCTGTTGCACTGTTCAACGACCCGGTCCTTGTACCGGACCCGATAGCAACACGCGTAAACTTGAGTGTTGTCAGGCCCGCATTGATTTTAGCTTGCAATGTCGCCCCGACATCGGTCATGGTGATTTTATTCCAATTTGCCATGAATGACATCCCTCCTGAATGTGCCGACAGCGCCGGCGAAATAAATATCTTTCTGTGCTATCAGCATTTGTTTTAAATCAAACGTAATGCATGTCTGGCGAACAATGCTCATATTCGCGCCGAACTTAGCTTCTCCGGTGCATCGCCGGCTGAATTGCACATAATCCAGCCAGGATCTCGTGTTTTTATAAGCATTGATCAACCTTACCATTTTATTAATCAGTGTTGCTCCATCTAATGGGGCCGTTATCAGCGTTACTCGGAAGTGATAGGGATGCCCGTCGTATTCAGGCCATTCCTGCACCACAGCTGATTGATACACCGTAGCTACGGCCCGCTGTACAGCATATTTTGTGCCTTTGAATTTATGCAGTAAAAACGATTCTTTGACTTGCTGCCTTTTTACAGACAAGTCCGAATTGTCATCGTATTCGTCGACGTGCATCTGCTCTGCTAGATGGTCAATGAGCGCTTCCGGCAGGCCATCAACGGCTGGGTAAATCAGTAACAAATCCGGATTGATATCGGACAGTGCCATATCGACGACACGGGCCAAATTCGGTACGGGGTCTTTGTTGATGGATTCCGGCAAATGTTCTGCGATTCTGTACTCCGCATCTATCATTCGTCTTCACTCCCTCCTAAGACGACAGATACCGTTTTATCCTGGGCTACTTGTACGCCTGTCAGCACGGTATAGATCGGCGCCGTGACGATGACGCGTTTTACGCCGGCGACAGCCATCACATCGGCAATCAGTCGCGACGGGTTGATGTCCCTGCCAATTTTAGATTTCTGCCACAGCCGATAGTTATCCACGGCTGTCATTACGGCGTCTTTGATAGTAGATTCCGCAGTGCCGACGTCGGTATAGTAGGTCAGGGTAATGTCATAGGATACCGCATCCGGTGCGACGACCGATACGTTATCGGTCAGTGGACGTACTTTATCCGCAGACACTACCGTTTTTACCGCGTCCAGTAATTCCTGCTCCGGCAATGTCCCGCCTGTCATGAGCGGCCGTATTTCAACGGCCCCGGCGCTGGGACTGGTTACGGCGACATCGATGATGCCGCTATTGGCTGATTTCGTCCAATACTCGTAAGCCCCTGTCGGCCCGGCCGTGGAAAAGCGTTCCGGCGCTTCGTGGATGCGTTCTCGATAGTCGTCATCTGACTCTTCATCGGCGCCGCCTGCGCTGGTCGTCGTATTGACGATGGAAGCCACATAGGCCACCAGGTCAACGACGGATTTGATTTCGCCAGGGAGGAACCCATTTCCGACTGTGCCGACCGTTTGACATGTTGCTTTTACCGTCGTTGTCAGGTTCCCGGCCAGGACGGCCGCATCTTCGTTGGTTGCGAAATAAATACCGCTGTCTGTCGTTACACGCGTTCCGGCTTTTACGATGGTTTCCTGTTCGCGTTTAGCTGCCAACGTAATCAGCAGCGTTGTCGTTGCGGCCGATGCCGGTATTCGCGTCGTGTCGGAAAAAGCGCCGAGGTTGTCCAGATTTCCACTGGACGCATATTTCAGCAGATTCTGTTTGCCGATGTAATTTTGATTATTTACAAGACGGACAATCGCTTCGGATACGACCAGCAAGAACAGTCGTACTGGGTCGCCTTGGGCTAAGGTCCGGCCAGTTATGCGGGTATAGTCGTTAAAGACGGCAGCTTTGATTTTCTCCGCATCGCCGTCTACGAATTCGATGTCTGGTAAATCAGCTAGTTTCATTAATTTTCACCGTCACTTTCGGCGTAAGTCGTCCTTTTATGTCGCCCGTGAATGTTATTTCCGTAACACTTACCCTTGGTTCGTAGCGCTTGATTTGAGCAAAAATTTCACTCGATAAAACTGCCTCTGCTTGTAACATGGGCTTATCTACGGCATCTCCGGAAATTCCAAACTCCCTATCGAGCGGGACGGAAAATTTCACAGTCCCTAAGATGGTCCGGACGGTCTGCAATATTTCTTCGATTTTCGTTGCTGGCGCCAAATCAATTGTTTTGGCGTCTGGCATTACAACATATTCCACGGATGCCCTCCTATCTAAAGACGGTCAGTATCCCGTTGGCAATGCTGCCGTAAAGGTTCAGTTTCGATTTTTCTTCCTGGTAGTTGCTATCATCGTATTCGACAAGCTTGACGTTTACTTTGGCCCAAATTAATGCCCCAACAGAGCTAAAAAACGTGTCCGAAACGGACATGGAGTCCAGGCGCCAGTAGTTTTGGCTGACTGGCCGCATCCCGATGATTAGCGGGAATACGGTGCCGTTTTCGCACATCTCCTTCATCGTGGCCAAGTCCTTTTTTATCGCAATGTTATGCGATGCTGTGAGGATAAGGTCAAAGGTGATTGTTCGTAATTTCGGCCCGATGAACTCACTGACCGGCTTATGATAGATAATGTCATGGTCCTGCCAGCGGCTTCCTGCCTCGGTCTGGTAGTTGGCCGGTGTCCTTAGATAATGCGACGATACGATGAATGGCAGACTGCCCATATATCCGATATACATAGCACCTCCTATTCTGGCGTGCTCGTTTTACTGCCGCCCGGCGTGACGCCGCCGTGTACGTGCGACACGAGTGATATGCCGTTGACTACCACATCTCCACTGGAAGCGTTAATCTGCAAAGCCCCGCCAACATTGATTTTCAGATTTCCCGGCGTGTCGATAACCCGTGTATTGGCATCGGCTCCGCCAGGTGGCGCGTCAGCGCTGCTAAAGAAGGTCCCCAACACGAATCCGTCGCCTACGCCGGCACCCGAAAAGTTCGGCATCTGTATACAGATCACTTGGTCCCCGACAGCCGGCATCCAGAAATCTTTCGATTCCGATGAGCCGCGTTGAATAACGAACAAATCGTTCGTTACCTTGTTTCCCTTATCTTCGCGGCACACGCGCACGGTACCGTCTTTCGGAGTCAGTGCACATACAGTGCCATAAAATATCAGGTTTTCCAATAGCTTTTTGATGTTAGTATCCATCGAGGCACCTCCTCATTTCCAGACTGAGTACATAACCATTTCCCAGGCTGTGTGTTGCCTTTGTGACGATATATTTTCCATCAAAGGCGCCGAAGTTCATGAAACCGATGACAATGCCGGCCATGAAGTGGAAGTCGCCGTACAGGCTAAAGGATGCCGTGATTTCATCCCGGTTCTGTTCTCGCAATTTTTTCCTTGCCAGCTTATTTGCGGCGTCCACTGTGTCGCATTGTTCATTCACTTCCAGCGTCAGCCCCGTTTGCTTATTCGGGGCTTCAAAGTAGCCCTCGATGACTTCTTTGTTCTTGCCCTGCTTGTATTTAACATGGCAGGCCCGATAAATGTCACGGGTCTTGGCTTTCATTGAGTAGGACAGGAAATCCGTGAAGTTCAGCGGATTTTCAGGCGATACGTCATCATCACTCGTCTGCTCAGAAAACGCGGCTGTCCCTGGCCGCCAGAATACAATCAGCGGCTCTTGGGTTTCCAGCTGGTATTCATCGAGTATGATAATGGTCTTGGTCGATATTTTCAGATCCATGCCGGCATCATCACATAGCTTTTTTAAAAATTCAAGGTCTGATGCGTCTGACTGCTCGACATGCTCATACGATGGGTTGTTCTGGTCCCCCGGCTCATAGTCCAGCAACATGCCATTTCTCCAGGCAATGTCATTGGCGATTTTATAGAGACTGATATTATCCCATGATTGATTCTGCTTAATGCCTCGCAATGACGTATCGGCAATGGCGTTGACGGCTTTGATTTGTACCGTCGTCGGCATCCCGTTGATTTCTATTTCATCGACTTCAAATTCTCCGACTGGCAATTCTTTGATACCCTCGTTGACGCCGTTTTTGTTCAGCGTATAAAGGGTAATGTCCAATTTGGACCCCGGTTCCGGATACCACGTGTCCTGCCACAGCTGTGCCCTGTCTTCCAAGGTGACTGTCATGTCATCGACCTGTCCAGACAGGTTGTCCGTCACTTCAATGGATAGCAGATACTTCATCATATCTTCGGATATGTCTTTGCTCTCTGTTTCGCCTGCCGGCGTATACAGTATTTGAGCATAAGCCCGGCGTCCGAGGAATGTCCCCGGCGTCAGTTCTTTTTTCCATTCATTTAATTTGGCTTTAATTGTTTCTAAAGACATAGCATCACCGCTTCCATGGTGGCAAAATCTTGGATGACTGGATTACATTGATGTCCGGGATGTTCAATGTAATCCCTGCTGGAAAAATAGCCGTGTTCCGGTACGTTTCATTCGCTTCCAGCAATTCATTCATATAGAGCTCATTGCCGAAAATTTTATACGCAATGGCATCCCACATGTCCCCCTGGACTGTCGTGTACTTATTCATAGCTCAACCGCCTCCGTCCTGCGGATACTTTATCCAGCATTTCAGGCAGTTCCCGCTGGAATTGACGCGCCTGTTCTTCTAAGGCTTGACGGACGGTATCAGCGACGTCGCCACCGCCCTGGACGTTGATAGTCGGCCGGAAATCCAGTGTGATGCTGCTGTTGCTGTACGATGGGGCTTTGGCTGTTCCTGCACTCATCCGCTGTGGCGTTTTGGGCATGACACCTAACGCGGCTCCTGCCTGCTGCCACAATGAGATAGCTCGTGCCGACCCGTCTAAAGGGATAGCTGCTTCTGCCGAGTCTTCGGCGAATGTTGTCAGGAATGCCCCACGCTGATAAATACCACCTCTGGCGTTTTCGCTTACGTCATCCCCGCTGCTGGTTGCTTCACTGATCGTACGGGTTATGTTTTGTGCAATATTGATAGCCGTATCAATCGGATGCGACAAGGCATTAACTAAGCTGCTCCACTTGTCCATCGCCCAGTCTACGGCCTGGCCAATGGCATCTATGACACTGCTGGCAAAACTTTGTACTGCCGCTACAGCACTGTCCCAAGCAGAGGAAATATAATCTACCAATGCAGAGATGATGCCTTCTATGACGCTGGCTGCGGCCGATACAAAGCTGGAAATAGCATTCCACACGGCCGATGCGATAGCCAGACAACCATTCCATACCCCGGTAAAGAAGGCGCCAAATGCGGATATGATGTCCATGATGACCAATACGGCCATCGTCGCTACGGTCATGATGCCGTTCCAGACGGCTGTGGCAATCGCGACCAAGCCATTCCATACGCCGGTGAAGAAAGCGGCAAAGGCTGGAAACAGACTCATGCCGAAAGATACGATATTGTTCCAAATCGCAATGACGGCGGCCCGGAACTGTTCGTTTGTATTCCATAAATAAATGATGGCAGCTACTACGGCGATGATGACGGCCACAATGGCGATAATAGGATTGGCCATGAGTGCCATTGCTAACGCTCTGGCTCCTGTTGCCGCAAGACGAAAGGCTGCCCCTAATCCATTCAATCCGGCATGGAAAAGTTTGGATGCCGTTGCGGCCCCACGCAATACGGTTTCCCCATTCTTGTTTACTATGAAGAACAAGTTAGCCGTCTCTTTAAGCATATTGAAACCGGCTCTGATGGCTAAAATAGACCTGGCAGCCAATAAGACGCCGGCAAAGCTGGCGGCCAGGGCAACAATGGTCTGTACTATTCCTTGGTTTTGTTGAGCCCAATTTGCAAAAGCAGATACTACTGGGATGACTGCATTCAAGACTCCGTTAATAGCAGGTAATAATGCTGACCCCAGCCCAATTCCTACTGCAACAATAGCATTCTTCGCTAATTGTAGCTGATTGGCCGTTGTTCTGCTTCGGGCTTGATATTCCGCCTCCATTGATCCGGCATATTGCGAAGCATCACCAACTTTTTTGAAATTGTCTTCTAATGCATCCAGGTTAGTCAATAGTGGGGCAATGGCTCCGATAGATTCCTTCCCAAATAAATCAGCTAACACACTGGCTTGTTGGTCCTTCGGTAACGCCTGCAATGCGTGAAAAACGTCCATGATGGCGCCTTTAGCGTCGGTTTGCATCCGTTTGGCCATATCTGCCGCATCAAATCCCAGCTGTTGGAAGGCCGCGGCCTGGCTCTTCGTGGCACCTTCGCCTGCTGTCATACCCAAAATTAGATTCTTGATGCCAGTTGCTGCTACGTCTGACTGTACACCTGTGGCAACCATGGATGCCCCCAGGGCGGCAATTTCACCGGACGCAACCCCGCCGATTTCCCCAAGTGGCCCGATGCGGGTCACGACGTCGGAAATCAATGGTGCCGATGCGGCCGTTGTATTTCCCAAATAATTGATTTTGTCCGCCAAGGCAACTACGTCTTGCTGGTTTAGCTTAAAAGCGCTTCGCCACTTAGCCATCATGTCCCCAGCTTGTTCAGCTGTGACGTCAAATGCCACACCCATTTTTACTGCATCCTCGGCGAATTGCATCAAATCTTGCCGCGCTATTCCGGCTTGTCCGCCAGCAGCTACTATCTTCGCGATATCATCAGCTGCCATTGGTAAATTGGTCGATAATTTTAGTACGTCTTCATTCATTTGTGCGAATTGCTGTGGCGTATCAAAGTCAACGACTTTACGTACATCTGCCATGGCGCTTTCGAAATCAACAGCGGCTTTGGTGGCCGCTATTAACGGTGCCGCGCTAATTGCAACTTTGGTTGCTGTACTGCTGAGTTTACTTTTCGCACTGTCAAAGGCCGCCTGTGCTTTTTGCTTTCTGGCCTGGGTATCCAAGATGTCGGACCGTCGCTGTGTCAAATCGTTGATACGGGCCTGGAGAGCGGCAATCTGCCGATACGATGCTACGCTAACCTGGCCTGTGGCCCGCTGTTCAGCGGATGCCGCCCGCTGTGCGCTCCGCATAGCGTCATTGGCCGCCTTAATTTGAGTCTTCAACTCTTTGGACTCGGCGATAGCCCGCTGCATAGACGACGCGACAGACCCATCCAGCCGTCCTTTGATAGCAATGGCTAATTCCATGACACGGCTCATTTTACCGCCCTCCCTTCTTAGCCTTCTTCATTTCTTCTTCTTCCCGTTCGACTTCTTCGTTCATGACTTGAATCCACTCATAAAAATCACCGATTGGCTGATCCAGGAACCATCCAATCGGCGTTTTCGTGTACTTCGCCAGCCTCATGGCCGATAATCTTATATTTTCTACGGCTCCTTGGGAAGCAAAAAATTCTGCGCTTTCAAGCAGGCTGCCATAAAGTCCGGACCACTCAGGTTGAGGATATCATCATACTTCATTTTGGCTGCCGCCGCGGCCACGATGGCCTGGTATTCCATCGACAAGGCCGGTACGGCCATGAGTTTATCTTTCTTTTTAGCCTGGTTCATGCATGCCAGCAGGGCATAGCCATTCAACTTCGTAAAATCAAAATAAATTTCCGTCTGTCCATTCGGCAGTGGTTTTGTCAGATGCAGGATGTTTTCCTGGTCTACGATTTCAGCGTTGACGAGTTCGTTTTCTTTTTCTTTCATGGGAATCCTCCTAGTTCATACCAATATTGGCGCGAACCTGCTGTAACAGGTCAATACCGTTTACGATGGCTTTGTAGCCGTATTTGTCGATTTCACAGAGCGTAGCGCCGCCCATTTCGATTTTGAAGTACGTACATTCGATGACGGTTTCACTGTCCGTCTTGGACCCGGCTTTGAATTTGCCAGGGTTGTGGCTCTTGACGCGGCCGCGAACGGCGACACGGTACTGCTCGTGTTCATAATCATTGGCTCCGCTATCCCAGTTCTGGATGTCCGAGTAGAGTTCCAGTGCCAATGTACTGCCGCCGACCAGGCGGGAACTTGTTTTCGTCGGCACCTGCCAGGTCATCTTTAATTCCAAGGAATCAAAATGGCCAGCGATGGGCGCTTCGATTTTACCAGCGACGCCGATGCCTTCAATATCTTCTGTCAGCGATTTTAAATCCGGCAATTCGACTTCGTTGACGCCGATTAAATCGTCGGCGCCGTCGATATAAGCCCGCATATCATTGATGACTTCCGGGATTTTATTTACTGCCATGAGTTTCCCTCCTTACGAGAATAATACTTCAAAATTCGATACGTCATACTCAAAGGTATCTTCAATGTCCTGTGCCGGGACAGGCGGCGTCAGCTTCGTGTGGATCCGGAAGATGCCGGCCAGTAAATCAGTCGTCGGGTTTTCATCAGCCAAAAACTGGACACTGGCCCCTAAGAGATATCCTCGTGACGTCAGCCCATTCAACCGCACCTGTTCGCTATCTACCAGCGTTTTTACCAGTCTCGGAGTGATTGGCTGGTCTGTCTTCTGCCAGTTCGTTAAAATGAAGGTGACATACTGCCAGTTGAACATGCGCCGGACACAGATGAACATATCTTTGACATCTGTCGTGCCCGGATAAGCGCCGGTAAAGTTCCCCCAAGACTTCCAGCCGCCGGAGAAATTCAAGCCCGTAACGATGCCCTGTTCATTCAGCAAATTGGCCTGTGTCAGATTGAGATTTACTTCACTGCCATCTTTCAGGCACAGCCCTGTCGCCTGTAATGTCTGGTTGGACGGCGACTGATACGGGACGTCATCGTTATTGCCGTCGGTAACGCCGATGATGCCCATGATATGGGTCGATAAGTGGAAAACCATATCGCCATTTTTAGCGCACGGCCAGCAGACAATCTGGTTGTTCCCCGTGTAATTGTTGCCGTTTTTCCACATATTGACGTCGGCGTATTTTTTGACCTGTTCCGTATTGATGTCTACCAGTACCATGCAAGGGAACAAGCCGTCGATTTTAGCCGCTTTGGCTTTCATGACAGCGGCAATGGCCGTCTTTTCAGACCATCCCGGTGCTGCCAACAGGCCTGGAACTTTGCCAATCTGGAAATAAATATCGTCGACGAGTTCCAGCCCTTTGTTTTTGCCATCCGTGGACATGCCGCCGATGATATCGTCATCTTTGACAGCCGTCGGATCTAATTTGTCATAAGCAACATTGATGCTCGATACGGAGGCCAGGGCACCATCATCCAAGAGGGTAATGATGAGCTGACCATCATCGTCGTATGCCGCCGTATAGTCCTTATCCAAGGTGGCTGCGGACTCGTCTGCACTGCCCTTGACTGTCAGCGTATGCAATAAGGCCGGATCCGTAATGATGACCTGTTTCTTCGTAACTGTCTTGGCTGTGTCCGAAACGGATACTTTATGTTTGGCTGGGTCCAATACATTGACAAATACAATTGGTTTTACATTGTACAGTTTGAATTCGGTATACATCGCTTCGCAGAGCGTGTACTTATCCCAGTCGGGATGATACCCCAAATTCTGCGTCGCTTCCTTCCAGCTGTAGCAGATGACGGGTTTATTGACATAGGCCGTCGGGTCTTCTGTCAGATGGACAGGCGCCGTCCCGAAGACAACCGGCAATCCGGAATCAGTGGCGACAGTCGCCACAATCGAGGTCGGGACTTCGCTTGCTTTTACGCCATGGAAAAATGCCATTTTATTTACCTCCGTGTAATGCCATGGCCCGTTTATACATGATATTTCTCAACGAGCCTGTAGATTTAACTTCTTTTTGTGCCGCATCCAATTCGCCCGCTGTGACGAACAGATGCTTATATACCGGGTCGTCCTTATATTTTGCAGGAATCCCGTCTGCGAAAATCTGATTCGTGTGGATTTCCGTGTCTTTATAGGATGGGCCGACGTAGATGACCGGCCCGCTGTTTTCACTCATCGTATCTGCCTCCTAAAACCTCCCAATGAGTTTGACGTGGCTGCGGAATGAATACGTCGAATTCAATGACACCTACCCATTGCGGGAACGGCTGGTCATCGGGAATTGTCGTCTTGATATTCCCATCATCCATATCAATGAACCATTTCTTGGCAATGGGATTGTTGGCCAGCAGGTGATAGCGGATGAATTCGAGGAAATGGAACAACATATTCGCTCCATAGGTCATATCTTCGTCGTAAATGGTCGCGTAGATGACGATAGACGTAACAGACTTATCCCGGTCGTCTGTCGTAGCTTCTGGCCGTACCACGACGGCCGGACAAAGTTTTTTTTGGTCTGCCCGGTTATTCGCCCTGGGCAGGAATCCGGCATATACATTTACGTCCGTATCGACACTCGAAAAGATATTTTCTGGCCGGCCTTCACAATATTCCTGGTAAGCCGTGAATTTTTCTTTCAAGAATTCCGCGATACCTTCCGCACATTCCAATGGGGTCATCGCATCACTTCCCTAATCTGTATTCGATTTCATGTTCCAATCGTTCTTCAAAAACATCACTGCCACGGTCCATCATGACGCTCAGGACATCGGGATTGCCGAATAACTGCGGCACCGCCGGCCCATAGATACCTTTCAGCGGGTATCGTTCCTTGCCCTTACGGGCGACGAATGCCCCGCCCAGGCTAAAGCCGCGGGGGACATGCGTCATTTTCCCTTGTTTTACAGATATGAAGACGCCGTCCCGCCGCTTCTTGGCCTGGTATTTATGGATTGCCTCGGGCGCCCCTTTGACAAGGATGGTAGCGCCGTCTTCATCGGCCCGGATCTGCGCCTTGGCTTTCAAATCCCCGTCCTTCATGGTATAAATGCTTCGGATTTCCTTCGTTCCGGCCTGCCGTGCCGCTCTGGCCGCCCGCTTCCCGGCCGCTACGGCTGCCCTGGCGATTTCTTTGTCGCTCAGAGTGGACAAGGCATCCATTATTTTTTTATTTCCCTGGATGTCGATTTCTACGCTCATAGGCCCTCCTAGTGATTCTTGTGCAGGGTCATCGTCATGATACCCATGTCGTCGATGACGTTATCTACCAGGCAGTAATCGCCATCGACAGTAAAACTTTCTCCTTCCGCTGGAACTTCTCCGTAATCGTCCTTAGCGATATGAATGATTATGACCTGGCCATGGGTTCCCTCAAAACCGGAATAGATTTCCTGTGTCTGGAACATATTGTCTTCTTTGGGACTCTGCACGATGCATGTATACTTCTTGCCATTCAGCTCATGCGTCTCGGCGAATTCATCGGCATTGAGAAAAGCCGGAATGTCCGAAGCTACCATTTCTTTGAACGTGCTCATTTTTGGACGGCTGCGGCGGCATCAGCCTGGGGCAGTTCCATCTCCGGTTCGTCTGCCGGCGGTTCTTCCGTCTCTTGCTCATTAGCCGGGGCCACTTTGTCCCCAACCAAGGCGACAACTTGTTCATCGGCCCGTTCCATGAGTTTTTCCGCTTCATCGTCTGGCAACTCGAACGAGTCGCCAGTCCGATATAAGTGCTTGCCCATGGAAACGCAGCCGTATGTAACGACTAACTTCATGGTCATCCCTCCTATTTCGCTTTGATGACAGCCCAATCGTCTACAAACTGCGGAGCCAGGACGCAACGGCAGTACATGTAGAAGCTCAATACCTGCGTATCCTTATTGCCGTTATAGTACGGCACATACGGTGCAACGAAGGTTTCGTAGGCCGTGCCGGCATCATTGAGCAGGGTGCAGGCACCATGGAGCTGACTGCCACGGCCTGGAATAGCGATGATGGCCGTATCGGGGTCGATGAAATACTGCGATTTCCCGGCATCGTCGGTGTACGTTTCTGCATAGGTATAGACGTCGAGGTTCAGCGATTTGATGCGCCCGACGTGAGTGATCTGCGGACTGATAATCTGCGGCTGGAAGCCCATGAGGGACAGATTGTCCGCCGTCGGAACCATCATCCATTTCATGATCTGGTCGTTACTCAGCAAATAATCTGCGATGTTTTTCCCACAAATCATCATCGTTGGGACAATACCGGCGTCTTCCTGGATGAGTTCCGAAGCGTTCTTGATGTCACTGTAAATCGTCGCGCCGGCTTTATCCCAGGTTGTCGTCGGCGTGACTTTATGGTCAAAGTCAAACGCGATGGTGTCAATCAACACCGTCTTGCCGTCATCGGCATAGCCTTCGATGTCGCACTTGCCAGTCTGCAAGATATCCGCCGCCATCTTCGCTTTGCGGTTGATGATAGCGTTCTGTAAATCCACCATATCTTCGGCCTGCTTGATGGCTGCGCGCTGGGCCGGCGTCGTCGTGCTGTAGATGTTTTCGCCGAAGCCGCGTTCCGATAATTCTTCCGGATCTACTACCTTACTCGGCCCCATCATCGGCGGCTGGTAGATAGCGATTTTAGACCCCGTGTCTTTCAGGCTCGCGCCTTTCGCACCGCGAACGACAAAGGGGGCCAGCTGACGGCCACGCTTGCGGTATTCTACGGCAATCTTGGTCGTAACGGCTGTCGCCGGTACAAGCGGGAAAAAGGTATCAAGCAAAAAAGATGCCGGCGGCGTAATCCGTTCCATTGCCTGCATCAAAGATACAGTATCTCTCAATTCAATAGCCATGTTCAGTTCCTCCTAGTGTACAGATGTCAAGAAAATACCGGCATTTCGCAATTCTTCTTCATGGGCGTCAACCGTATCTTCGCTGGCGGCAATGAGGTATTCGCGATGGAATCGGCCGGAAACATAGACCGTCGCAACGGTGGCTTTATCATCTACGTCGCAACTCAAAATAGCATTGGCAACAGCGGCTTTAGCCGTAGCCACAGCAGCTGTCCCGGTAACGGTCATCAACGTACCGCGTTTCATGGCTGTCCCAGCCGTTAAGGTGACGTTCTTGAGCAAAATCGGAATTTCCGGCCCGCCGATAAGCTGGTCGTGTTTAATGTCGATGACTTCTCTGATTGCCATTATTTTGCACCTCTCAATCTATTCGCTGCATTGACTACATCTTCAATGTCCTGAGCTTTCTTTACGGCTGCCTGGTCCTGCGGCATCCCTGTTTTCGGCACAGGCGTTACCTGTTCAGATCCGGACTGCATCTGTTCCATAATCATGGTACGCACGCTTGCCAATGCCTGGTCACTCGGCGACTGTACGCCGGCCACAACTTCGATATAGGGAGCTACATCGTCTGCTGTCCGACCGTCGCTGATAGCCCGGTCAATCATGGCATCGGTGTATACGTTCCCGTTTTTCAATGCCTTCAATTCAGCAATTCGCTTCGATTCATCCGCATCCTTGTTCGAGTTCTGCGGGTTCAACCCCAATAAGGCTGCCAGTTTGCTGGCTAAGGTTTTATCATCCATGTTTTTTTCTCCTTTGTTGATGATCTTTTCAAGCTGTGCCCGGTTCTTCATGTGGCACGGGCAGAAAATATTATTGACAATCAGCATATTGTCATTCAGGCTGGCCGTGACCTGATAGTCTTCGTCGATGGCGTCGATGAAACCGTTTTCCAGGGCCTGGTCGGCCGTCATCCACGTTTCATCGTCCATCATCTGTGCCAAATCATCCGTTGTCTTATGGCATCGTTCCGCATAGACGTTCAAAATCGTTTCTTTCGTCGAGGCCAGTGCTTTCTGCAATTTGGCCAGGCCCTGTTCATCATAACCACCGATGAGATAGGATGCCGGGTTGTGAATCATGTACAGTGCATTCCGCGGCATTTCGACGCTGTCGCCAGCACAAGCAATGATAGTGGCCGCGCTGGCACACATCCCGTCGATGTGCATGGTCTTCTTGCCGCTGTAGCCTTTGAGCATCGTATAAATGGCCTGGGCCGCGAATACGTCGCCACCGGGACTGTTGATACGTACTGTCAGATTCTTGCCGCCACATTCTTTCAAATCGTCGTTGAACTGGCGCGGCGTAACGTCATCGTCGTACCATGACTGCGAAGCGATGGCGCCATACAGCAGCAGTTCTACATTGTCGTCACCCGCTTCATTGACGAAACGCCAAAATCTTTTACTCTTCATGGGTTTTCTCTCCTTTGTCGGCCAGCACTTCCGGGCTTCCGATAGTCAGGCCGTATTTTTCAATCATCTTCTGTTCATACGCCAGCTGTTCCAGGTTTTCTTCCAAGTCCGTGCCTGTCAGCTCAGCCGCTTCTCGTTCTCGTGTGCTCAGGCCGTATGTCGTCCGCAAGGCGCTGCCGTTGACATCTTTTATCGGGTCAAGTATCGTCATGGTCGGCCCGTACCAATCGGCGTTGCACCAACATTTCCGAATCAATGGATCCGTGAAGAATCCCGGTGCTTTGACTCGTCCGATGGCAATGGCTTCGGCCAGCCACATTTCATAAACAGGCTGGCAAAAATCTCGGGCGAACCAAATGCGCCGACGCTTATATTCTTCCCACGCCTGTAGCATGGCGGCACGGGAGGCCGAATAGGATGACGTAAAATGCTTCATCAGGACTTCGTAAGGCTGGCCGATGGCGCTGCCGACCATTTCCAACAGCTTCGTCGTGAAGGCGTCGAACGTTGACATGCTGCGCGACGCATCGACGCTTTTGACATCGACACCACGGGGCAGGGCATTGATGGTTCCAGGCCCTAATGCGTATTCGTCCGGGTCGATGACGGGGCCGCCCTGGGGGTCAATGGTCTTGCCGATGAAGTCATTCAGCGTGCCGCCAGATGTCTGGGACTCTGTGAAAAACAGCGAGAAAAAGGACTTGACAATGGCAGCTGTCAGCTCGGCCGTCGTATAACGGCTGACTTGTTTCAGCGTCTCAATGACAGGTGATAAATACGGCGCTCCTCGATATTGTTCCGGCCGCTGGTCGTTGCTGGTCTGTATGATGTTTGGCATTCCACAAATATCGCCCCATGCTTTGACGCGGGTCCAGGTGGCAATCGTCCCTATATCTACTGGATCGCCAGGTACTTTGTTCGATACCCAATATGCGGCGACGGCTCCATCTGGGTCGATTTCTACCCCGGATATGATTTTGTTACCTGGTGTTGGTGCCGTCATTTCTACTGCATACGGTCCGGTAATGCCATAGTAATCCTGCCCATATGGATTGCTTACCCGATTCCCTTCCAGCAGTTGCAGACGCAAACTATATGGCATATCCGCTGTCGGCGGACGGCGCTTGAACAGACAAAAGGCATCGCCATCCACGAGATAACCCGTGTAGTTGATGTCCTGCATGTCGTAAAAATTATTGCGCCTCGTCAGATCGCACTGTGTCGAGCTGGCCCACAGGTCAAATTCCTGAGCTACATGGCGTGACCATTCCCGGGCCTCATCAGCCGTCATCCCTAACAGCTTGTACTTGGGGCGCGGAAACAGATGCAACCCCGCCCCGATGGTGTGCAGTGAACTGGTCATGATCGCCGCTGCCCCGATGGGCGTATTGATGGACTGGTCGGCGCTGCGGTTGCGCAACGTATACAGATTGGCGTTTACGTCTGATTTTGCGGAATATTTTCGCGGATTGTAGGCTTTTAGAATATTGCTTTCATGTGAAGCCCCGCCGTTTGAATAACCGCTGTTCTGAATTGTCGGTGTCCGCGCCTTTTGTCGTGACCGTTTATTTCGTTTTGCCATGGTCGGCCCTCCTTAATCGAAAAATACAATGCGTTTCCCGCGCCCTTTCCCTGGTGTTTCGCTGTCGTCCAGCGTCGCCCCGCTGGCAATCAGGTTGTCGATGGCAACACGGATGCTGGATAAGTCTGCCCTTGTCAGAGTCCGGTTGCCGATAGTATACGACTGTCCCATCAAAACGGCCTTCTCGGCTTCTACATACCGGGCCAGTCGTTCATTTTGCAGTTTACTCATGCTTCCTCCTACCAAATGTTCGTCTGTTTGCTGACCCGTCGTTTTCTTGCGGGCTTAGGTTGTTCTTTTCTGACGGCCGCTTCCTTCGCCGGCTGTTTCATGATAGTTTGTAGTTCATCCCAGTGCGGATTGACCGACAACATGCATCCCAGATTGTAGACACGAAGATCCAGAGGTTCGTTTCGGACACCTGTTGTCGTTTGCCATACCTCCCGGATAACGCCGTTTTTCTTGACTTTCGTCTTATGTTCGGATATAAGTCCCTTGAAATAAAGTTCGTCATATCCCCGGTTATCTAGTCCGTCGCTGTTTTCATTCAACGGGAAATGCATGTATTGAGGCCCTGGGGCTTTGATGGCCAGGCGGTTCATAACCTGCTGCTTGCCGTCGTCGACGCCGAGGATGACCAACGGTATCGGCGTCCCCGATGCCTTCCCGATTTTGTAGTTCAACGGTATGCCCGGCATGTTGCTGTACCCTTTGATAGCGAACCGTTGTTTAGCGAAATTCGTTTCACAATAGCGATAGACATGGCCGGTATAATGACCGCCGGAGTCGATGAAGGTGCGGACGATTTTCAGCCCGGTTCCGTTTTTGAACCGGTACACGTGTTCGAGGATGGTGTCCAATTCTTCCCATGTTGATTCCTGGTCTGGACGACCTAAAATAACGCCCTTGCGGATACCCCACGACTCTTCACCGGCTCCCCAGCCACATACTTCATATTCCAGTCGGTTGTCCTGGGTATCGACGGCAGCTGTCAATAACAGTACGCCATCGGGCAACTCTGCTCCATACGATTCGCGGCGCCTGACGAAGATCGTTTCATCATCGAACGCCCCTGGCTGTCGATAGCTTTCGCCAAACCGCGTGTTGACCACAACCTGTTCGCGTGTCGGGTCCCCTTTGGCTTCCAACCATTCCCGCATGATTTCATTCCAGCTGGTCCAGGGAGAAGTGAAGGCATTGATGAAAAATGAACGGATACCATTCGATCTGGCCTTTGGATTCTGTGCTCGATAGCCTTGAACAGCGTTCTTCATTTGCCGTTCCGTGAATTCATAGCCACATGCAGGGCATCTCCATTTCACGTGATGTACGATAGCATGACGTTCGCCCCGGTCATCTTTGTAGGTCTCTGCATCGGTTTCCATGTCGAGATACCGGAGCAGATGCCATTCCCCGCAATTAGGGCATTGATGTTGCCATTCTTCCTGCGTTCCAGCGATGTATTCCGCATCAATCCGGCTGCTTCCCTCGGTTGTCGGCGTCGAAAACAGCCCCATGACCCGATTCCAGAAAGTCGTCATTCGTTTGGCTGCCAGGTCTACCGGGTCGCCTTCGGTACCAGCCGAATCGGGGAATCGGTCCACCTCGTCGGCCAGCAGAATCCGTATCGGACGGCTGGCCAGTCCGGCCGGGCTGTTAGCTCCACACATGACCAGTCGGCCGCCTGGGAAGAATTTCGACAGAATCGTGTTGTTTCCGTCCCTGGTTTTGGCCGTCTTATCCCCGGCCCGCTTCACATCGTAGAACAACGAGCTTAATACTGGCGTGTCGCGGATCATGGGAGCGATGCGTGATTTGGAATAATCCTGGGCCATGTCTACTGTCGGCTGTATCATCATGATGGAAGCCGGGTCCAGGTGGGCAAAGCGGCCGATGACGTTGTTCATGATGTCTGATTTGCCAATCTGCGCCGCCGACTTGACGACGACGCGATGTACACCGGGTTCTGTGAAGGCATCCATGATGGCCCGTTGATACTCGGCCCGTTCCGTCCGCCATTTGCCCGGCTCTGACGAAACACCAGCCGACAAATAGCGATACGTATCAGCCCATTCGCTTACAGACGTCTTCGGCAGCGGTTTCAATCCGTGTCGGGAAATGTATTGCCACAATTCTTTCGCTGACTTCATGGCTCGTCCTCCTCTTCTACTTCTTCATCGGTGAAGAGATCCGGGCTATACTCACTCAGCTCAGATAGCTTTTCTTCCAATTCTTTCGTCAATCTGGCGTAAATTTCTTCTTTGGTTTTCCCTTCCAGCTGTGGCGCCAACTTTGTCGGCAGTCCCAACAGCTGCGTCCTCAAGTTAGACAACATTTCCGTCATGACTAATTCGACCGTTTTGGCACTGTATACGCGGTGTTCCATTTTAGCCAGGCGCAATTCAGCGATTTCCCGCTTCGTCTTTTCATGCCGGGCCTTTTCGGTCATGTAGTCTATGTCTTCATCGCCGCCGTTTCCTTTGGTGGCGTCTTTGTAATTGAGGATGGATTGTACCAAAAAGACGCCGCCACTCTTGTCTTTTTCATCGCGAATGACGACGCCTTCCTGGATTAACTGAGAGATTCTAGGAGGGGTTAAGCCGATTGCGTCGGCCAGCGAACGCTGAGTAACCGTGATTTCACGGGCTTTCCCGCGTACTTTCATGACGCCCTCCCTCCTCTCTGACTTAACATTTTGGTTTGTTTATGCGAACGCATGAGCTATATAAATAAATCATACCCCGCTTCACATAAAACCATTTGAAAATATAAATTAAGGGCTGAATTTTACTAAAATCTAGTTTTCTTTCGGGCGCCGCGGTCTCGCAAGGCTTTTGTTAACCCCAAAGAACCTAGTCGAAAAAAATCCAGAAATAAAAATTTCCGGACTCATCGAATCAAAAATCTTATTTTCATCAAGTTGACCAGAAACCTTCGCAAAACCTTTCTGTTTTGTATCCAGTGTCACCGCTGCGCACAGCATACAGGCAAGGGACATCCTGTGTATCGCCCCATGGCGCATGGCCGCTGTCCGGGTAGTACAACACCCCGTCTATGTGGACGGGGTGCTGCTCCTTGCGTGTCTATCTATTCTTGAGGGGTGAAAACAATCATGTGCTCTACGCCATTCCCATTGCTTCACATATACACTATACCACAGGTCCAACCTGAACTACCATGAACTAGCCTGAACTAATTTTATTTTTTTTGAAGATTTTGTCGAATTCTTCCAGCGCCTGGGCACGCAGTCCGTTTTCCTTGCGCCGAAGCCAGCTATCTGAGCAGATTCCTTCGCAGGCTTTTTCCCAGGTTTCGTGCCACAAATAATGCCGCTTCATTATCGCCTGCATCCGCTCATCGTCCATACATTCGACGAGCTTCTTGAATTCCCACGGGCGGTTTACGGTCTGAAGGTACTCACGTAACATTTTGTCGCGCTTATCCAGAAAACCGATAATCCGGTCTTCCATCGCATTCCGCCCATTCCCGCCGCTAACTCGCGGCTTTTCATAATCAATAGCATTCAATGCCAGCAAGTCGTGTTGGATCTGACTGATTTCTTTCAGCAGCATGTTGGCTTTTTCTTCCGACTCATAGACCAGTTTGAGATACTCTGTGCTTGTCACGCTACCCCTCCCTTTAATTTCTGTGCCGGCGTTTCCGCTTCAATGTCCAGCGTCATCTGCGCCCGCTTTCCCTTGATGAATAATTCCGCTTCCTTCATAGCGCTTCGCCTACTTTCCGAAAATCTTTTCTTCACCATATAATACTGCCGCCGGACACGGTTCAGATATTCTTTCGCTGTCATACTATACCTCGTTTCAGTCTTTCCGGTCCATAATGGACTTTGCCATTTGCACAGCCAGGCTATCTGCCGAAATAGGCCCTTTTGCTTTTTCATAGACCATTACAGGCTTATTCTTATCAGATAATACGAAGCATTTCACCTTCTTAGCCATTCTTTGTATGTCCAAGCGAAAACCTGTTTCCAAGTTGAACGCATCATTCGGATGACACCTGGCTATACCGAATACCCAAAACTGATTTTCTCTTTCGTTCACCACGCCGATTTTAATAGTTCCGTCCTCCTGAATATGATAGCAACCGGAAAATCTAGACGGAAATCCGGCTTTTGCTGATTCCGACTGAATAATCTTATCCAGATAATCCTTAAAATACTTGCTTTTAAGCTGGTTCACATCAAATTTAGGTGGTTTAGGTGCAGTACATTTAAATATCCCGATCCCTTTAAAAGGTTTTAGGACATGCGGTTCACAAGCACACATTTCAATAGCTAAACAGTGATTCTTGATTGCACACATCGCACATTTATCGGTCGTATCGGCCAGCTTACCGTTATCAGTTCTATCGTAGCAATACGCAATAATCGTGTTCATGGCCATTTGGGCTGTTTTATCGTCTATCATAGAATCACCTCATCTCTCTTCCTTGCTTTTCCTGTTATCATATTGATTCCCCACTTTGGGCCGACTTTTATTTTCCCATTCTGCTTTTCGTATTCTGTCAGGATATCATAGCCAATTCCACATTCCCTTTTCATGATGGCCATAAAATCGTAGATGGTGATTCTCAATGCTTCATCGCGTAATGCATAGGCATATCCATATAGGCGCCTGGATAATCTCTGCAACTGGTCCGCATCAAACCGGAAATGCTGAATGAGGATATGATAGGTAATCACAACGGCTCCTAAAATTACGTCATGAATCCGGTCTTTGTATTCCCTGCCGTTAATCTTATTCCTCCGCATCAACCCAGACGATGCCAAGGGCAGGACTTTCACGGCATACCGCCGGTCCATTTCTTTATTGTCGTATCCATATTTCGCTATGCACTGTATCCATTCCCGTAAATTCATTTCCTTTTCCGGCAGTTCATTCCAGTATTTTACGATTCGCTCCATACGTTTTTGGCCAAAGCCAAATTCATCGTGAAGAGCCATGAAAAGAAGCGTTTCTGAGAACTGGGCTCCTGCATCTTCATAGATCCACAAATGTTGTTCATGTTCATACGCTTTTATGCTGGCAGCGATCATAGTCATTTCCCCTTTCCTTCCGATTTCCTATCACGCGGAATCATGGGAATCGGTGCCCAGTACTGCACTTCATTCAACCTGACGGGCCTGGAACATTCGTCGATGATCCAATAATCTTGGCGGAATTGCCCGACAGCTACCACCGGTTTCACGGCCTGTACATGCATAGCTACCAGCACTCTGTCTTCCGGATCCGGCATACAATCTCTTACATCTACCCATCTCATTCCTTCATCACTCCTCTCCGGCAGTCTATCACTTCTGCATCCTGTATCGTCTTGTCATCAAACAGCTGCATCTGTGCCCGCTTTCCTTTAGCATATAGAGACGCTTCAACCGTCAGCTTATCGACAGCTGCCGTCAATTCCATGTTCTGTTGAGGTGCCAGCCAGTCCGTAACAATATTGCAGAATCCCATATAATCCCACAACATTGTTCCCGTCAGTTTGTATGCTTTAATGACAGTCTTCCCCTGCCGGTCTTCACTATATTTGATATTGCATTTGTGAAAATCAAATTCCAGCCATGTTTCTTCATCGTTATAGGCAGGATTTACCCGCTGAAAGGCTATATTGATGGCACTCCATATATCCAGCATTTCCGTCCTTGGTAATTCTACACTTGTCAACGTGTATTTATCTACAATCCCATCCCGGTCCTTTAAATAGGATATGTTGATTTTTGTTCCATTTTTGCCTACCTGCTTGCTAATATCGGTAATCAGCATGGTACTCCCCTCCTATCGGTTCCATAGCATCAGTGTCCATCTCTTCAGTTCCTTAAAGAATTCATCTGCATCAGCGGGCTCGAATAACAGCACTTCCACTCTGGGGTTCATCGCATCGATATAAAATTCATCAATGAATCCCATGATTTGTGTCCATCCGTCATTTTCCAACACATTCATTTCCTGCAGGCTGTCCAGTATGAACTTTTTGGCCATGGCAATATTGTCTTTATCCCGACGCCGGTTTGGCTCATACCACCGGAAGACAGGCATACACTTTGCCAGCATCTTTCCTCTGATTGGCAAGGCTCCCAGTCTGCAAATATAGTGGGCATCCCGGCTCACTCTGCTTCCTTTATAGACATTCGAACGATTGGCTTTAACATATTCGTTCAGCCCGGGAAGAGTGGCCGGAATTGTGATTTTTAGCATAGGTTATATCCCTCCTCATTTTTACGGTAATATGCCATCCCGCATCAGTGGTAAATATGGCGCTGGCTTCCGTCAACAGGTATCCCGGATATAATTTTTGCCATACGTCCGGGCAGTCTGTCTGGCCTGTCAGGCTAATCAGCTTTTTCCGGCTGTACCGGTAATCATTTTTCCGTACAACTGGCTTTTTCAAATTTTTGCTGGGATGCCATTTCTTTTTCCCCGTTAGCCCTTTTGTCAGATATCTTGCTAATGCCTCCAGCCCATATTCATCAGGCTGCAGTTTATCCACATTCACCATTCCCAGTTTTCGGCCCTTATGCTCTCCCTTTTTCCGTGGAGCTCTCCATAAATCAGCCACTATATCCCGGTCAAGCATCCCGTCCATGATAATGTGATGGTGTATTCTTGTAGGCCGTCCATCCTCTTTCGTCCGGTATTCCGTGACAATGATATATCGTGGTGATGGCAGTCCCTCTTTTTTTCTCCTGGCCTTAATCCGTCTCATGTAGTTTGTCACATTTTTCTCTGCTTCTTCTACAGTCGATGGCATGCACGCCCTGGCATAGGTGGCATGGATGCAGAAATCATTTTCTCCAAAATTCGTATTCACGAGCTGGGTGAAATATCTGCGTGCATTTTTATTGTTCTGGGCAATCTGTTTCATAGTCGATGCATTTTTCCGTTTATCCGGCTTACCTTTTAGATGCATGTTGGCCATCTCAAACAGATCCATCTCTATGTAGTTTTCTCCACATATGGTTTTCTTTTCCCTTACAAAACTCATACTTGGTGTCCCTCCTATGATTATTTTGCAACGTCGATATCTTAATCCCCATTACAAGCCCGCAAAGAGGCCGACGCCCCTAAAAAATTTCACTTTCCCATATAATATGTATATATAACTGAGACTGCCTACTGCAGTATCTGGATTTACTCATCACTTTCAATTCGTAATCCCAGATACTGCAATTGGTCATTGGATAAATCTTTAAAATAATGTTCTTCTCCGTTCTTCAAAACGAACCGGTAATATACATGATTATTTTCCTTTAAGAAGGCATGTTCCTTGATTCCTACCTCACGAATCCGATTCAATACCCATGTTTCGAATTCTTTCCTGTTCATTTATAAAAACTCTCCCAACTTTTCCAGCATTTTTTGTGCCGCACTCATATATCTCGTACGTTTTTCATTGTCTGTAATATTTTCGATGTCTGACAGCATCGCATTGAATGCGTTCTGTATGATTTTCATGTGTGCTGTAAATTTCATCCGGTCTTCATCTGTACTGACCGCTTCCAGTACAGATATTTTCTTCTTTAACTTTTCAATTTCTTCCTGGCCTGCATTGGATATCTCTGGTCTGGCTTCTAATTCCAGTACACGTTTCTGCAGTACATCCCGTTCACGTTCTGCGGCTGTCAGTCGTTCGTCATACAAATCAGATTGTTCCGCATGCCGGGCTTTATTCTCCGCCTGCAATGCCCGGTTTTCCGCCTGCCTTAATTTTTCTTTCGCTTCCCATGCACGTTTTTCTGCATCCATTGCCCGGTCTTCCGCTTCCTTTCGGGCTTTGATTGCTTCCTGCAGTTCCCGTGTAGACATGCTGGCCACATCATTTTCCTTGACGAATTCTTCCCGTTCTGCATCTGTCGGCAGTGACAAAAGCGCCAGCGCCTGCGTATATGACAATTCTTCAAATACATTGGGCGCACCGGATGCAAATAAACTGTCCATTTCCGTCATCCCGAATTTATCGCCGTATTGGTCATATACCCGCATCAGGTTCTGGGCTGTACGTTCGGAATAATTCACATTATCTTGCAGCCATTTCCCCCAGGCACCATGGTCAATCATGTCCTTGGCTTCAGTCAATCGCTTTCCGATTTCAATAGACGACGCCAGCATGATTTTCTGTGTCTGCCTTTTTATCGTATTGATTTCTGTGGCAATCGTATCCGCTGTCCGGACACCGATGGCCGTACTTTCTACATTGATGATATCTGTCATCCTCTATGCACCTCTTTTTATACGTTTCGGTTGTAAAATCTCTTTTTCATATTGTTTGACAAAAGCATATACAGCCGTCCCAGTCTGGGCTGGTTTATTGTTTTTTGTCCGGCACTGCATGATTTGATTGTCGCGTACTTCCATCGTATAAAATACGTCATCCGGCGCTGCTTTTTGCCGTACAGCCAGGATTGTGGTATCGCCTTTGGCATGTGAATCGGTATACGTTGCTACACAGTTATGGTTGACAGCACCTTCCCGTATGAATTCTTCAACAGTCTGCAACGGCCGGATGAAAAACAGATCCGAATGGAAGCAGTACGACTGAAGCTTCTTATTCCGTTCTTCCAGCATCGCGACTTGCTGTTCTGCATACTGCCGGTGCCGTCTTTCGATATCGGCCCTCATCTTTAGCCGGACCGCTTCTGATGAATGCCGATGCGCTTCGTATAAATCTCGTGGCCGGAGATACTGCCGGTCTGTCAAATCATATCCCAGTTCTTTGATTTCCTTGAAATAGTCCAAATAATCACAGATGCAGGCTCTAAGAGATAGTCCCATCTGCCCATGTTCGCGCATCATCTTATCGAGCTGCTTTTCACAATACATGATGATCTGATGAGCCGATGGCAGATTCTTGTCATTCAGTAAGCCATTGTCCTTCATGCTTGAATAAGCACCTTGCATCATACTGGCTTCTTCCAACGTACATCGCTTCCCGGTCTGTTGCATAACCGTTAGCATATTCAATGCGTTTACTGACATAGGACTATGTTCTTCCTGTAGTTCATAGAGATGTTTCTTTTCCCTCTTTGTCAGTACAAACCGTATCATCTGTTTAGGAGATTTATACTGTTGCCACTTGATAGCTGGATAGGTGCTTTGGCCATGTATCTTACGCAGGACGCACCCAATCAGCCCGCCTTTAACCATATATTCGATTTGCGGGAACCGGGAATATAGATCCAGATATGCCACTGCTGTGTATGCATACTCTGCGCCCTCAGACCATCCTTCATAATAACTCCGGAAATATTTCACCGCACAATATCGCCAGGCAGATGTCTGGCATATATCATCCAGGCTATCCCAATCTACATAATCTACTAATCCACGGCCTGACCATTTATATACATCGCCCGGGCCTATGCGTTCTACCCGGGTCCACGATGTGCCAATGCCATCGTCTCCAGCGGAATACCAAAACGGCGTTTTAAACTTGCCGCCGGCATAGTCCACGTCCCGGCAATAATAGATTGTTCCTTTGCCGATTTCCATCCGCATCATCCCGACAACATACGCTATCGGCCGTACATTCCGGTACCCCTGATCCATAGGCAGATACGCTACTACATTTTTAGCCAGGATGACATCTTTATTCTTCCGGCTCCGGGAAAAGAATGTCACATAGGTTCCTAACACTTTATTCAGCATGCCCCTGCCAGCGTATATCAGCTGATGCTCTTTATGGCAATATGGGCAGCTATATTGTTTGAATGGATACCATACATCCATTTTTTCTATCGTCCAGTTATCTGGAATCCGGAAGGAATGATGACAGAACGTACAATATCCAAATCTCGTCTTATTGGTTACCGCATGGCCATTGGTATTTCTCAGTTCCGGATGTTGATTTAGATATTCTTCTTTGGCCACAGCTCCACGGGTGACACAGATATACTGACTGTCCATCGTATGAGTGAGGATCCAATGTAATTCTTTCTTTGAACATTGAAATGAGTAAAATTCGTTTTCCAGTTCTGAAGGCGTGATTTCATATGCTTTCATTTCATCCACCTCCTACAACAGGTCATCAATATCAAGTGTTACCCGTTTCGGTTCATGATGTGTTTCCGGATGTACGGTCTGGCCAGGCATGCACCGTTCGACATCCTGTGCCGATAATAATGGCTGCACGATTCTACCACCAAAATGGAAATAGTCATACAGGTCTTCCATCGTGGCCACCCCGACACTATTTTTCTGGTTTTTCCTGGCCCGTTCCCGCATGAAATCCATGCATCCTTTCAATGTAAGGTCATCTGTTATTTTTCCAGCTTCTTCTGGATGCTCCTTCATGTAATAGATAGCCGTCTGCCCTATCATCCGGATACAGGTATCCGTGCTGTTATCATATTCATTTTGCCAACGTTCTATGATTTGATTCATATCCATGTAAATCAGCCCTTTTCGTATCAAAATAATTTTTGTATTACCCAAATCGTCAATGAAATAAGTCCATACCAGAAGGCAAATGTCAGTACTCCCATACACGCCAGCCGTAATCCGATATGTTTGATTCCGTTATTGCTTTTCTTGCCAGAGCAAATCTTTTGCATGATCAATCAGCTTCCTTACATACAATAGGTTAATCGGGTGCCGGTTCCTGTTGTTCCTATTTTTTCCAGATTCCATGTGCTCCAACCGCTGTTCTAATTCTGCAACGCTTGTGACCTGTTCAATTCCCATGGCCTTACTTTGCAGATATTCTGTCGTGCAGCCTAAACTATTCATCCAATCACCAGAAAAATAAATAATATCGCATCGGCATAGCAGTTCTAATGTGTACATCAGCCCGATAGGATAAGGAGTAGTTTCATAATCATTGCGTACAGCGTGGATGGGTGAAAATACAGCAATCTGTGGAAATTTTGACTGCAGTTCCATTGCAATCCTGTCCGCATCCATGGCGTTCGATTCTTTGCCCCCATATGGATGAGATAAATATAAAGCAAGCATCAAATATCCTCCTATATCAACGAACGAAGTCCCCGGCATAATCTGATGGCCAATTTCATTCCTACTTTTTCCAGGATGAACACCAATAATAACTGCATCCCCAGGAAAATTCCAATAGATTGCCGGATAGTGTTCATGACCTCTCTCATAACGCTCCTCCTGCTGCCGGCACATCATCCGCAACCAGTTTCGTATTTGCCGCTTCCCGTTGTTCTTCTTCACGCCTCTTTTTCTGCCATTCCCGGAATTTCCTCATATTTTCCGGATTGCGATAAAATTCCACTATTTTTTCTGCCAATGTTGTCGTATACATTCCAATTTCTCCTTTGATTTCTACATCTATATCTATCTTGCAATGCAAATTCATATCGTGTTATAATGAATCAACAATTTTATAGGCCTGCCGGTAAAATAGCTCCTGGCAGGACATTGGCTCTGTGTTCCAGCACAGAGCCTTTTCTATTTCTACGACATAATGATGACGGCCATACCAAATGATCCGAGAAACGCGGCTGCTCCCAGCCCTGCCTTGATGATTTCTCCCGCCGTTAACGGTTCGCCATAATCTTCGGCGTATGTTTCTCTGATGCGGTCATCCAGCATTTGCTGCCGGCGCATCTGGATCTGATACAGTTCGTAGTTGCTGTTTACCCAAGCCGGTATATCTGTTGTCATAAGAAGTCCCCCTTTTTGACGATGATTCCATTTTGAAGTTGTACCGTTTTTCCATCCCAGTGATGAGATGTGTAATAGTGCATCATGGCTTTTGGCCATCTGACAGTATATACACCGTTCGCATTTCGCTTCCGGCGTGTAATAATCCGCTTGGGATTCCCAAATTCTTTAATAAAGTCTGACAACGTATACATTTCATCGCTCCTTCTATACCTCGATGCATTCTGCATCCGTGACCGTAAAAAAATTCGGCTTATATTCCGGATGTGCGTTCAGCCAGTCGATAAAGCATGTTTTAATAGCTTCATCCAGTTCGTCTTGGTCATCTTTCGTGACATTATCCAGCCATCCGATGCTATAGTCATCGGCTTCTTCGTATGCCTGTTCCTGCAACTGATAGAATAATTCGTCTGTGATAGCGAATACCGGCTGGAATTGTTCTACTTGTCCAACCCATACTGTCGAAACATCTTCCAGTTTGGCTTCTTGCATAGCTTCATCCAAGGCGTCCTCTTTACTATCAAAGAAGATGCCGTTATAGTTTTCTTCATCCCCCAATGCGTATGTCCATTTATTCGTTGCTTCCATTACCGCACCGCCTTTCAAAGTAAAAAACAACTTCATTTCCTTTTTCTTCTATTCCCGTTCTTTGGCTTTTTGTTCCCGTTGTCTGGCCTGCGCATCTTCCCAGTGTCGAGCAAGTTCTTCATCGGTCATTTTGTCACCTCCTTCTTATGGATTCTGGTTTCTTTAAACCTACATCTTGGGGGCAGAAATTTCTTTTAACTTGCACAAAGCCTGTTGCATAAATTCCTGCTGTTTTTTTAGCGAACCGATAGCCAGTGCATTGATCTTTTTATGCGATGTTATTCCATTGGCTTGTAATATCGATTCTATGGCCGCTTGGCATCCAATAACGTACGTAATCAATATTTTCAATTCATTTACTTCTTCAAAGAGTCCTTCTATCGTTATGGGCTCTTTTTCCTTATCTGGCTTCATATTTATCTCCTTTTTGTATCTCATTCACTCCTGTTGCTTCATGCTATAATTAAAACAAGGGAGATGATGAAAATCATGAAACGTGATTTAGATCTGCTTAGGAAGATGTTGCTTCGTATCGAAGAGTTAGACTCAACTAAAAGCAAAATCACTATTAACAGCTTTTCCGATTTATGTGACTATCCACCACTTATTTCACTTCACATTGAACTATTAATTGACGATGGCTTCATTGAAACGTCAGAACCTATTTATCGTGGCCCTATCAGTGATTATTGGATTTACAGACTCACATCATCTGGATACGATTATTTAGATGCCATTCGAAATCCATCCATTTGGCAAAGTACATTGAATAAAATCGAATCGGTTGGTGGTAGTGTTACCCTGGACATTGTTAAATCTATTGCTGTATCTATCATCAAAAGCCATCTAGGTATTTGATTTCTTGCTGAATAACACCATCTATTTCATCAAAAACTTTCTCGTATCTAGTTACTGTTTCTTGTGGTTCTCCTAAAAGAAACGGGTGTAACTTTTCCAGCATTTCAAATTTTTTATTTAACAGAAGCTGTAATCTTTTTTCTGCTGCATATCTTTTAGTTTGATTTTGAGCCATGCCTTTACACGTCTCTTTTCCCTTATCTGGCTTCATATTTATCTCCTTTCCGTTTTCTTTCCCTCCGTGTTATACTCATATCAACAGGAGGCGAATACAATGCTTGAGGATTCCCCCCTTTAATCAAAATCATTGCCAACAAATACTTAATCAGGAGTAATACTGGCAATAAAAAATAATATGAATCCAAAAAAGATCGTTCCGCTTAAACCTGCTAATGGTGCTATCCAATCTCCACCAATTACGGCCTTATATCCGGCATCTATGAGCAGTGCAAAAAGACAACACCATAAGATGTATAAAAGGCAACTATTTTCTTTCTGAAATCCTTGTATGTATAGCAGTCGGTATATTTTTTCAAATCTTTTCTTCTCTTCCTGGCTAAGCGTTCCCTTACAGTACTCTTGATATTGCCTCAGAAGTTCTTTTTGAGCCTCGTTCATGCGAGGCTCTTTTTCATTCACCATGTCCATGCCCTCACCTCTTTAATCACTTCAAAATAATTCCTTCCATGTTTTCCCTACTCTCTAGTACTTCCTGCTTTAGGCAACTTTATTGCCTTCGGTAGCAAACAAAACTTCTAAAGGAGTATCCACCCCTAAAAAATCCTTTATTTTTTTTGCTAATGCAAGGCTAATGTCGCTTTTGCCTGTCAACTTATCAGATATTGTAGACAATGCTAATCCCAATGCTTTAGCTAAATCTATTCGTCTGATATTTTTTCTTTTTAATTCTGCTTCTAAATTCGGATAATACATTTTTTCACCTCCTTATATCGCCTATATTAACGAAAATTCGTTAACTTTAATTATATTATATTCGAATTTTCGTTAATGTCAATATGTATTTACGAATATTCGTTAATTTATATTGATTTTTCGGTATTCTAATGCTATGATATGTTTAGAAATAGGTTGTTCAATTTAAGGTGGAGTGATAATTGTGACTATAGAAGATAAATTAAAATCATTAATTTTATCAAAGCATAAAAGTTTAAGAGACTTTTGTATTACAATTAATATTCCTTATTCCACTATGACTAGCATCCTTAAACGTGGAGTCGATAATGCAAGTATTAGTAATATCATTAAAATTTGCAGTTATTTTGGCATCAGCGTAGATGAACTTTCAAAAGGTAATATTGTTCCAATTTCTTTAGTTACCTCTCCATCCCTCATTTCAGAATATACTGAACAAGAAAAAAAACTAATAATTGAATTCCGTATGCTATCACCAGAAGCTCAATCATCAGTATGTGATTTTATCAAGTTTAAATTGGCCTCAGAATCTACAAAAAAAAGCCCGAAAAAGATAACTTGATGGTAGCAGAATCCCAGTTACCCTATGACGGTAAAAAAACAGATGTATGAAAAAAAGGAGTTGATTCTTATGAAAAAATCAAAACTGGCAGCTGCTCTATTGTGTGCAGTCATCGCAACGATTTCAGTTGCGGGATGTGGATCCGACACCGGAAAATCATCACCACAGCCTAAGACGACGCAAAGCGACGTAGCGATGCCTGAATATCAGGCAATCACAACAGATAAAAAATCTAACAAAGTTGCTTACTTAGCTGTTATCAAAGATGCTCCAGTATCGGAAGCGCAGTTGGAAAAAGTTGGCAATGCGCTGTTTACGACAGCTCAATCCACTACTGGCGCTAAGAATGTATTCGTTAATTTTTCTGATACAGATGTAGCTGGAGTTCCATACTCATATGGAAGCATGCAAACCGTAAACGGAAAAGTAACAAAGAACATTCGTGTTGATAAAGACTGGAATAATAAGCCCAGTGAAAATGATTATAAGATATACATGCTTTACACTAAATTTCTGCAAAATAATCCCAATGGAACCTACGATGATTTCGTAAGCAGTTATTCTGGCGCTCCATCCGCAACAGATGCAAAAGCTTCTGTAGAAAAAGTCCATAATTGGGTAAATAAATAGTTTCTGCCAAAATAAAAAAGCCCCGTATCCTGATACTCTCAGAACACGGGGCGCGCCGACGGTATTAGCCATACCGTATCGGCACTTATAAAATACCGTCATAAATAATTTATCTTGCGAAATTCGGGTAACTATCAACAGATAAGCAAAAGAAAGGATGAATGCTTATGATGAAGAAAATATCTCTGGCTCTTGCCATGATCTGCATGGTTTCTTCATTCAGTACCGCCTTTGCTGCTGAATACCTGGGCAATCCGCGGTCAATGAAATTCCATTACACCAACTGCCGCACTATCAAACATCCGGAAAACTTCGTAACCATTGAATCACGCGATGAAGCCATCGCAGAGGGCTATGTCCCCTGTGGCGTATGTAACCCATAAAATCTGATTGGTGTAGTTTTTAGAAGGTGAAAAGAATGCCCATAAATATACAAAAAATTAAGGATGCAATTGCATCTGACAAAATAAAGTGGACAGAGCATGTCGCCAAGCGATTAATTAACCGGCGCATATCTCCAAATGAAGTATTACAGGCGTTGTCCAATGGAACGATTATTGAAGATTATCCTTCAGATTATCCTTTTCCCAGTTGTCTTGTTTTGGGATGTACGTTACAAAATAGAAAACTGCACATCGTCTGCAGTATTGTAACTGGCGATATATTGACCATTATTACCGCATATCAACCAGATTTTAATAAATGGGACGAAACATTTACGAAACGGAGGGATACCTAATGACAAACTGCACATTTTGCAAAGGTGATTTACAAGATTCTTTGACCACCTTTACGATTGACCTCGATTCCTGTATTGTAATTATCCGCAACGTTCCCTCTCAGGTTTGCACCCAGTGTGGGGAAACATATTACTCGACAGAAGTCATGCAGCAACTCTATAAAATTGCCGATTCCGTCCGCAACTCTATGACGGAAATCGCTATCGTCAACTATCACCCGGCTGCATAATCCACTAAATACCTAAATAAAAAAAAATCCCGTTTCCTGTTGAAGCAGAAAACGGGAATGCCAGCAGCATTGGCGTACTGCATGGCAAGTGTAAATCTTGTGTTTGCTTGGGCTGATTTACGTATTCATTATACCACAATCAGCCTTGTTTTAGAAAGAAGGACTGATTATATTATGACAAAAAATGCAGTTATTTACGCCCGCTTCAGCAGTGACAAACAGCGGGAAGAATCCATTGATGGCCAAATCCGTGAATGCCGGGCCTTTGCAGAGTCTAATGAAATCAATATTATCAATACCTATATCGACCGGGCCATGTCTGCCCGCACGGATCAGCGTCCGTCATTCCTGCAAATGGTCAAAGACAGCGCCAAACATCTATTTGACTATGTAATCGTTTATCAGCTCGATAGATTTTCCCGCAGCCGCTACGATTCGGCCATATATAAACACCGACTGAAGAAAAATGGAGTCAAAGTATTGTCGGCCAAGGAAAATATCAAAGACGATCCCAGCGGAATCCTTCTGGAATCCGTTATTGAAGGCATGGCCGAATATTACAGTGCCGAATTATCCCAAAAAGTTAAACGGGGAATGACAGAAAATCTCCTGGAAGGCAAGTGGATTGGTGGCATTGTTCCCTTTGGCTATGAACTCACATCGGAAAATAAACTGGCCATCAGTCCCGCAACAGGCCATCTGGTTTCCGAAATCTATAATAAGTGCTTATCCGGGGTGAAAACGACAGATATTTTGAGCAAATTAAATAGCCTGGGTATCAAAACCCAACGGGGATGCAACTTCACGCGCAACAGCCTGAACCGCATCCTCAAGAATCAGATCTACACGGGGACATTTACCTGGGCCGGTACATCCTATCCAGATTATGCCCCGGCACTCATCACACAGGATCAATATACAGCTATGCATAATTTATTTGAATCTCGCAAACGAAAAAGCAATACCGCCCGCCGCGTGTCGCCCCAGTATGCCCTGACAGGGAAAATCTACTGTGGCACATGCGGACTTCCCATGACCGGATATTGTGGCAAGAGTCATACAGGCACAACATACTACTATTACCAATGTTCGTCGAAAAACAACAAATCAGAAAAAGCTGCGCGGTCCCAGATTACCTGTGATGCCAAAAACATAAGCCGTGACAAGCTGGAAAAATTAGTCCTTGATACCACTATCAGCATACTCAAAAACAAAGATGCCGTAAAATGCATTGCAGACCAGTGTATGGCCATCCAAAAGGCCGAACTGGAACACAAACCGGCGGAACAACTGCGCCTGGAATCTCAAATCAAAGAAATTGAAAAACGACTGAAAAACAGCGTAAAAGCCGTTGAAAACGGCCTTATCTCCCAAACCATAACAAACAATATTGAGGCCTATGAAAAGCAGCTCACAGAGCTAAACACTCAACTTGACGGGCTTAAATTAGAGACTCACATCATTCCCATTACAGAAGAAGCGGTCATCTATTATCTGAACCAACTGACAGAACGGGCAAATAAAAAAGACGGATATAGCCTCGATACCTTCGATGACTTCATCCGTCGTGTCGTAGTGACTGGAAAGCGTGTAGACATATATTATAACTACACTGCAGTTCCCAATATACTCGAAAACCCCGCAGTCAAAATGCTGCGGGGTTCGAGTGAAGATTGTTTGGTGACCCGGTAGGGATTCGAACCCTAGACCTACTGATTCGTAGTCAGTCACTCTATCCAGCTGAGCTACCGAGTCATGTAGAGGGATATCGGTCTCCTGCAGATTCCTCTCCCTCTGTGTTTTGGCAGG
>NZ_DGXL01000016.1:0-25934 GCF_002395615.1 Megasphaera sp. UBA4233
CGTCCGCAGTTCTACTTCCGTACAACGGACGTAACGGGCGTAATCCAGCTGCCGGAAGGCACGGAAATGTGCATGCCTGGCGATAACGTCAAAATGGACGTTGAACTGATCACTCCGATCGCTATTGAAGCAGGCCTGCGTTTCGCTATCCGCGAAGGTGGCCGTACAGTAGGCGCCGGCGTTGTTTCCGAAATCGAAGGCTAATAACCTTATAATAGGAAGAAACGAAAAAAACATCTGCAGCATTTGCTGCAGATGTTTTTTTATGAATAAAAAAAATAGCATCCATGCAAAATCGATCAGAAAGCGCATAAAACAGGGCTAAAACGCAAGAAAAATCCTTGCATCGCTGTCCGAATTGTAGTATGATAAGTAAGTACGCGACAACAGGGTATCTCTGTCTATCTATGTTGCGACGCGTCGAAAACAATGAAATAGGATGTTGCCCGTTAAGCGGGGAAACTCCTATGGAGCAGTCTATTCGACGAAATGGACGTTAGGAGGAATTACGTAATGGCAAAACAGGAAAGAATCAGAATTCGCCTCAAAGCGTATGATCACAAGATCCTGGATCAGAGCGCGGCGAAAATCGTCGATACGGCGAAACGGACAGGTGCAATGGTATCCGGCCCGATTCCGCTGCCGACGGAAAAGAACATCTTCACGATTCTGCGTTCCCCACATGTTAACAAGGATTCTCGTGAACAGTTCGAACTGCGTACGCACAAACGCTTGATCGATATTCTCGAAGCATCGAACAAAACCGTTGATGCACTTATGAGACTCGATCTTCCGGCTGGCGTAGACATTGAAATTAAATTATAGGAGGAGGTGCGATTATGTCTAAAGCTATTTTGGGTAAAAAACTGGGAATGACTCAGATCTTCACTGAAGAAGGCGCAGTAGTCCCTGTTACAGTCGTTGAAGCGTCCCCGAACGTAGTTGTCCGTGTAAAGACAGTTGATACCGACGGATACAACTCCATTCAGATCGGCTATGGCGACATCAAAGAAAAACATCTGACAAAACCTGTAAAGGGTCAGTTCGACAAAGCAGGCGTTAAACCTGTTAAGTATCTTCGCGAATTACGTCTCGATGATACGCCGGAATATACGGTAGGCCAAACTCTGGCAGCTGATATTTTCGCAAGCGGCGATCTCGTCGACGTAATTGGCACCAGCAAGGGTAAAGGTTTCGCTGGTACGATTGAACGTCACGGTTTCCACCGCGGACCTATGGGTCACGGCTCCAAATCTCACCGCGAACCGGGTTCCCTCGGACCTATGACCAGTGGTGGCGGCGGTAAAGTCGTCAAAGGTAAAAAACTTCCTGGACAATATGGTGGCAATCAGGCTACAGTTCTTCGTCTCTCTGTCGTTAAAGTCGATATGGATAAGAACCTGATTCTGATTAAAGGTGGTATCCCGGGTGCCAAAGGCAGCCTTGTCATGATTCGTGACACTGTAAAACCCCGCTAATAGTTGTCATACAGGAAGGAGGATAAAATAGAATGCCAAAAGTAAGCACGTATAATATTACCGGCGTACAGACCGGTGAAATCGAATTGAACGATAGCGTATTTGGCGTTGAAGTGAACGAAGCTGTCATGAGACAGGCTGTACTTCGTCAGCTCGCCAATGAACGTCAGGGCACACATGCTACCAAAACACGCGGTCTCGTACGCGGTGGCGGCAGAAAACCCTGGAAACAAAAAGGAACCGGCCGGGCCCGTGTAGGCAGCACCCGCAGTCCGTTATGGGTTGGCGGCGGTACGGTTTGGGGTCCCCATCCGCGTTCTTATGAACAGAAGATGCCCCGCAAAGCACGTCGTCTGGCTGTAAAATCCGCATTAAGCGATAAAGTAAATACAAATGAATTGTATGTACTCGATGAAATTAATCTGGCTGCTGCCAAGACCAAAGAAGTAGCACAGATTATTAATAACTTCAAATTTACGGGCGAAAAAGTCCTCTTCGTCACGGATAATGACGAAGTCGTAACACGCTGCGCACGCAACATCGAAGGTGTAAAAGCCGTTTCCACGACGGGCATCAACATTTTCGACCTGCTCCACTACACGAAGCTGTTCGTAACGAAGAGCGCTGTAGCTAAGATTGAGGAGGTGCTCGGATAATGGATATGCATGATCTCTTATTAAAACCGGTCATCACTGAAAAAACGACAATGATGATGTCTGATGGCAAATATACATTTAAGGTACCGCTCCATGCCAATAAGATTGAAATCCGCAAGGCCGTAGAAAAAGTTTTCAACGTCAAAGTTAAAAACGTTACGACACTGCGCACGATGGGCAAAATGAAACGCATGGGCAAATATATTGGTAAACGCCCGGATTACAAAAAAGCCATCGTAACCCTTCAGGAAGGCGAAACAATCGAATTCTTTGAAGCGTAAGCAATATTGACATAAAGGAGGAGGCACCAAAATGGCCATTAAATCTTTTAAACCGTATTCCGCCGGCCGCCGTTTCATGACTGTCTCGACATTCGATGAAATCACAGCGTCCAAACCGGAAAAATCCTTGCTGGTCAAAGTAACGAGCAAGGGCGGTCGTAATAACCAGGGCAGAATGACAGTCCGCCATCAGGGCGGCGGTCATAAACGCCGTTATCGTTTGATCGATTTCAAACGTATCAAAGACAATATCCCCGCTAAAGTAGCGACGATCGAATATGATCCGAACCGCTCTGCAAATATCGCTCTTCTGTTCTATGCAGATGGCGAAAAGAAATATATCCTCGCTCCCAATGGCTTGAAAGTCGGCGACGTCGTCGTTTCTGGTCCGGAATCGGATATTAAAACTGGGAATGCACTGCCTCTCGGCAAGATTCCTCTCGGTACTCTCGTGCATAACGTCGAACTGAAAATCGGCAAAGGCGGCCAGATGGTCCGTTCTGCTGGTTCGTCCGCACAGATTATCGCTAAAGAAGGAAACTATGCACTGCTCCGTCTTCCTTCTGGTGAATTACGCCAGGTTCATGTAAACTGCCGTGCTACTGTCGGTATCGTGAGCAACCCGGATTATGAAAACCTTACAATCGGTAAAGCCGGCCGTTCCCGCTGGATGGGTATCCGCCCGGGCAACCGTGGTGTTGTCATGAATCCGTGCGATCATCCTCATGGTGGTGGTGAAGGTAAGTCTCCTGTTGGTCGTAAACGTCCGGTTACTCCTTGGGGTAAACCTGCATACGGCGTGAAGACCCGTGAAGCAAAGAAGGCTTCCAATAAGTTTATTGTGAAGAGACGTAAATAGGTCCAGGAAAGGAGATATATAAGTGTCCAGATCCGTAAAAAAAGGCCCATTCGTTGCTGCCCATCTCGTAAAAAAGATTGACGCTATGAACGAAGCCAATGAAAAAAAAGTAGTTAAAACCTGGTCTCGTGCATCTACTATTCTGCCTAGCTTTGTAGGCCATACGATTGCTGTTCACGACGGCCGCAAACACGTTCCTGTTTATATCACTGAAGATATGGTTGGCCATAAACTGGGCGAATTCGCTCCGACACGTACATTCAAAGGTCATGCTAAATCTGAAAAAGTAACAGGCTAAGGGAGGTACTAACCATGGAAGCAAGAGCAATTGCTAAACATATCCGCATTGCCCCCCGTAAGATCAGAATCGTAGCTGACCTCGTACGGGGCAAAAACGTGAGCGAAGCTTTCGCAATCCTTAAATTTACTCCGAAAGTAGGTTCCCGGGTTGTAGAAAAGGTTCTTCGTTCGGCTGTTGCCAATGCGGAACACAATAATGATATGAACGCAGATTCTTTGTATGTTTCTGAAATCTTCGTTGACCAGGACTCCACGATGAAACGTATTCATCCCCGCAGCCGTGGACAGGCTTTCAAGATCCTGAAACATTCCAGTCATGTGACTGTTGTAGTAAAAGAAAGAGCTTAAGGAGGGAAACGTAGTGGGTCAAAAAGTTAACGCCCATGGATTTCGCGTCGGTGTTTCAAAACCTTGGGATGCTAAATGGTATGCTGAAAAAGATTATGCTGCACTTCTGAACGAAGACGTTAAAATCCGTGATTTCTTAAAGAAACAGTTATTTATTGCAGGCGTTTCTCGTATTGAAATCGAACGTTCTGCCAAACGCATCAAATTAATCATTCATACTGCCAAACCGGGCATGGTCATCGGCCGTGGCGGCGCTGGTATTGAAGATATTAAAAAAGCTCTGAAAGCTTTTACCGATAAAAACGTTGATGTCAACATTGCTGAAATCAAACAGGCTGAAATGGATGCAACTCTCGTTGCTGAAAACGTTGCCAGCCAGCTCGAACGCCGTATTGGTTTCCGCCGTGCTATGAAGCAGTGCGTAGGCCGTACGATGCGTATGGGTGCCAAAGGTATCAAAATCATGTGCTCCGGTCGTCTTGGCGGTGCTGAAATCGCCCGTAGCGAAAGTGTCCGCGATGGTTCTATTCCTCTGCATACACTTCGCGCAGATATCGACTATGGCTTTGCAGCAGCACATACAACCTATGGCTGCATCGGCGTAAAATGCTGGATCTACAAAGGAGAAATCCTGCCGGAAGTTAAAAAAGCTCCGCAGAAAAAACGTGAAGGGAGTGAAGCCTGATGTTAATTCCAAAACGTGTCAAACATCGTAAACAGTTCCGCGGCCGTTTAAAAGGTAAGGCTCAGCGTGGCAATAAAGTAGCTCATGGCGATTTCGGTCTTGTAGCTTTGGAACCTGCCTGGATTACCAACCGTCAGATCGAAGCTTCCCGTATTGCTATGACCCGTTACATCAAACGTGGCGGTAAAGTATGGATTAAAATTTTCCCGGACAAACCTATCACAGCAAAACCGGCTGAAACACGTATGGGTTCTGGTAAGGGGTCTCCGGAATACTGGGTAGCAGTTGTAAAACCGGGCCGTGTACTCTTTGAAATGGGTGGCGTTAATGAAGAAGTCGCTCGTGAAGCTATGCGTCTTGCCGGTCATAAGCTGCCGATTAAAACTAAATTTGTCGTTAAAGGTCAGGAATTAGGTGGTGAATAAAATGAAGGTTAAAGAAATCCGTGCTCTTAGCGCTGCCGAAATGGATGAAAAGGTGGTTAGCCTGAAAGAAGAATTGTTTAACCTCCGTTTTCAACATGCGACCGGCCAATTAGAAAATCCCATGCGCATCCGTGAAGTAAAGAAAACTATCGCTCGCATCAAAACGGTACAGCGCGAAGCAGAATTGAAAGCACAGGCGTAAGTCACACAGGATTGAAAATCTAAAAGGAGGTCACAGCTCAGATGGAAAGAAATGAACGCAAAATCCGCGTAGGCAAAGTAGTCAGCAACAAAATGGATAAGACCGTTGTCGTTGCTGTAGAATATAAAGAACAGCATGAACTCTACAAAAAGCCGCTCGTCAGCACTGTAAAGTTCAAAGCTCATGACGAAAATAACGAATGCGGCGTCGGTGATATCGTACGCATCGAAGAAACCCGCCCCCTGTCCAAGCAGAAACATTGGCGAGTAGTCACTATCGTTGAAAAAGCGAAGTAAGATCGATTAATTAGGAGGTCAAGCCATGATTCAGCAAGAAACTGTGTTGAATGTTGCCGATAACACGGGTGCGAAAAAAGTACTCTGCATCCAGGTCATGGGTGGTTCGTACAGAAAATATGGTAACATCGGTGATATTATCACCTGTACTGTTAAAGATGCAACACCCGGCGGCGTTGTCAAGAAAGGCGACGTTGTAAAAGCTGTTATCGTTCGTTCTAAAAAAGGATTGCGCCGTGCTGATGGTTCCTACATCCGTTTCGATGAAAATGCAGCCGTCGTAATCAATAATGATAAGAGCCCGAAAGGCACTCGTATTTTTGGGCCCGTTGCCAGAGAACTGCGTGAAAAAGATTTCATGAAGATCATCTCCCTGGCTCCGGAAGTATTATAAGGAGGAGGTGTTCTCGATGGGTAAAATGCATATCAAAACCGGTGACAGCGTCATCGTCATCGCCGGTAAAGAAAAAGGCAAGAAGGGCAAAGTCATCGCCTGCTATCCGAAAAAGGACCGTGTAGTCGTTGAAGGCCTTAATAAAGTAAAACGTCACACAAAACCGACACAGAACAATCCTCAAGGCGGCATTATCGAAAAAGAAGCTGCTCTGCATGTTTCCAACGTAATGCTCGTAGATCCTGAAAGCGGCAAGCCGACTCGTGTAAAAATGGTACAGCAGGCTGACGGTACGAAAGTACGCACGGCTGTTAAGAGCGGCAAAGCTATCTAACTTAATGTAGAGAAGGGAGGGCCTTGAGAGTGTCCAGATTAAAAGATTTTTACCTTTCGGATGTAGTGAAAGGGTTACAGGAAAAATACAATTACAAAAACGTAATGCAGATTCCAAAGGTGACAAAGGTCGTCATCAACATGGCTGTTGGTGAAGCCGTTACCAACTCCAAAGCTTTGGATGCTGCTGTAAACGATATGACAATCATTTCTGGCCAGAAACCGTTGATTACGAAGGCCAAGAAATCTATCGCAGCTTTTAAAATCCGTGAAGGCATGAACCTTGGCTGCAAAGTTACACTTCGCGGCGAACGGATGTATGAATTCCTCGACAAACTGATGAACCTGACGCTGCCCCGCGTCCGTGACTTCCATGGCGTAAGTGCAACGGGTTTTGATGGCCGTGGCAACTATACACTGGGACTGAAAGAACAGCTCATTTTCCCGGAAATCGAATATGATAAAGTCGATAAAGCCCGCGGTATGGACATTACCATCGTTACAACAGCTGAAACGGACGAAGAAAGCCGGTACATGTTGAAACTGATGGGCATGCCCTTTGAAAAGTAATAGAGGAGGATAACATACATGGCAAAGAAATCTATGCTTGAACGTGAAAAGAAACGTGAAAAAATGGTTGCCAAATACGCTAAGCTCCGTGCAGAACTCAAAGCGAAAGGCGACTATGAAGCACTTTCCCAGTTACCTGCCAATGCTTCTCCGGTTCGTCTGCATAACCGTTGCAAGGTAACCGGCCGTCCTCACGGTTATATGCGTAAATTCGGCATCAGCCGTATCACATTCCGTGACCTGGCTTATAAAGGTCAGATTCCTGGCGTTAAAAAAGCCAGCTGGTAACTCATTATATGGAGGGAGGTTTTAGATTATGGTAATGTCCGATCCGATTGCGGATATGCTCACCAGAATCCGTAATGCCAATTCGGCATATCACGAAAAAGTTGAAATGCCCGCTTCCACGATGAAGGCCGCAGTGCTGAACATCCTGAAAGAAGAAGGCTTCGTAAAGAACTATGAAACCGTTGACGAAGGCAAGACACTGAAAGTAACTTTGAAATACGGTTCTAATAAAGAAAAAGTAATTACCGGCATCAAGAGAATTTCTAAACCGGGCCTGCGCGTTTATGCTAGCAAAGAAGAATTACCGCGCGTTCTCGGTGGTTTGGGGATCGCAGTAATTTCCACGTCCCAGGGTGTTATGACTGATAAAAAAGCTCGTAAACTTGGTCTGGGCGGCGAAGTTATCGCTTACGTCTGGTAAATCGTTTTGGAGGTGTCAATATGTCCCGAGTAGGTAGAATGCCTATTGATATCCCGGCAGGCGTAACAGCAACCCTCGATGGCCAGGTGATTACCGTTAAAGGCCCGAAAGGCGAACTTACCCGTACGCTTCACCCGGATATGAAAGTAACAGTACAAGACAATGTTATTACTGTCGAACGTCCGAATGACGAAAAAAATAACCGTGCCCTGCACGGCCTTACCCGTGCTCTCATTGCCAATATGGTAAAAGGCGTAACGGAAGGCTTTAAAAAGGAACTGGAAATCGTTGGTGTTGGTTACAGAGCACAGATGAAAGGCAAGAAACTTGCCCTGACTCTCGGCTTCTCCCATCCCCTCGAACTCGATGCTCCGGAAGGTATTACGGTTGAATGCCCGAGTGCTACTCAGATCGTAATCTCTGGCGTCAACAATGAACATGTCGGCGAGTTTGCTGCGAAAATCCGTGGCTACCGTCTGCCTGAACCGTATAAAGGAAAAGGTATCCGCTATGTCGGTGAACATGTCCGTCGCAAGGCTGGTAAAGCTGGTACGAAGAAATAATAACGTCATTTACATATAGAAAGGAGTGAATTCCTTGAAAAAGAGTAAGAATGCGATTCGCGTAAAACGTCATTGGCGCTTACGTAAGAACATCAACGGCACGGCAGAACGTCCGCGTTTGAACGTTTTCCGCAGCCTTTCCAATATTTATGCACAGGTCATTGATGATGTCAACGGTGTTACCTTGGTTTCCGCCAGCACGCTGGACAAGGAAATCAAGGCTCAGGATGTCAAAGGCGGCAATGCTGAAGCAGCTAAACTGGTTGGCAAACTCGTTGCTGAACGGGCTATTGAAAAAGGCATCACGACAGTAGTATTTGACCGTGGCGGTTATATTTATCATGGCCGTGTAGCAGCACTGGCTGCAGCAGCTCGTGAAGCTGGCTTGAAATTCTAATCAAGGAGGAAATAACACATGGCAAAAGTTGACCATGCAGGTCTCGAATTACAGGAAAATGTCGTTTTCATCAACCGTGTTGCCAAGGTAGTAAAAGGCGGCCGTCGTTTTTCCTTCAGTGCCCTCGTTGTTGTCGGTGACGGCAATGGCCGTGTTGGCGCAGGCTTAGGTAAAGCTGGCGAAGTTCCGGAAGCTATCCGCAAAGGTGTTGAAGACGCTAAAAAACATATCATCTCCGTTCCTTTGAAAAACGGTTCTATTCCTCACCAGATTACCGGTATCTTTGGTGCTGGCAAAGTCCTTTTGAAACCGGCTGCTGAAGGTACTGGCGTTATTGCCGGCGGCCCGGTCCGTTCCGTATTGGAACTGGCTGGCGTACGCAACATTCTGACGAAATCCCTGGGTTCTTCCAACCCGAACAACATGGTTCAGGCTACGCTCACTGGTCTCTCCCAGCTGAAAGACGTCAGCAAAGTTGCTGAACTCCGCGGCAAAACAGTAGAAGAAATTTACGGCTGATAAGGAGGATATACGTAATGTCTCAAGTAAAAGTTACCCTTGTAAAGAGCGTTGCCAGCCGTCCTGCCGATCAGCGCGCAACGGTGGTCGCCCTGGGTCTCCACAAGACGAATTCCAGTGTCATCAAAGAAGCTACTCCTCAGATTAAAGGTATGCTTCATAAAGTTGAACACTTAGTTAAAGTAGAAGAAATCTAATATAAAAGGAGGTGCGCTTCATTGAAACTTCATGAAATGAAAATTGTTCCCGGCTCTAAGAAAAAACATTTCCGCGTAGGCCGCGGTACTGGTTCCGGTAACGGAACGACAGCCGGCAGAGGTAATAAAGGTCAGAACTCCCGTAGTGGCGGCGGTACGCGTCCGGGCTTCGAAGGTGGCCAGATGCCGCTCTATCGTCTGCTCCCGAAACGGGGATTCAAAAATATCTGGGCTAAAGAATATGCAGAAGTAAACGTTTCTACACTCAACCGTTTTGAAGATGGTGCGACTGTAGATCCGGTTGCTCTCGTAGAAGCTGGTATCGTCAAAAACGTACGTGATGGTATCCGCATTCTTGGCAATGGCGAATTAGAAAAGAAGCTCACTGTCGTAGCTCAGGGCTTTACAAAATCTGCTAAGGCTAAGATAGAAGCAGCTGGCGGCAAGGCTGTTGTACCGGGAGAAGAACCGGTAGCAGAACAGTAGGGGTGATTTGTGGTGTTAGAAAACATCCAAAATGTACTGAATGTTCCCGAATTCCGGAAGCGCGCAGTTTTTACCCTGATCATGTTCATCATTTTCCGCCTTGGTGTGCACATCCCTGTTCCTGGTGTCGATGCTTCAGTCATTGAAAACCTGTTTTCCAGTGGTAACTTGTTCGGGCTCCTCGATTTATTCTCCGGTGGCGCTTTGAGTAAGTTTTCCGTATTGGCCATGAGCATTACGCCGTACATCAATGCATCTATCATTATGCAGCTCCTAACCTCTGTGGTGCCGACCTTTGAGCAATGGGCCAAGGACAATCAGGATGGCCGTGATAAAATCCAGAAAGTAACACGCTGGGGCACGGTTATCCTCGGTTTCATCCAGGCTTTTGCCATGAGTTATGCCCTCAAGGTCAACAACGCACTGGTGGATAACAGCTGGGCCATGGTTCTCATGGTTTCCATCATCCTGACTGCCGGCACGTGCTTCCTCATGTGGCTTGGCGATCAGATTACAGCCGGTGGTATTGGCAATGGGATTTCTCTTATCATCTTTGCCGGTATCGTTGCCCGGTTCCCTGATGGCGTTATGACGATTTACAAGTACGTACAGGCTGGTACAATCAATATTTTCCAGGCCCTTCTCTTTGCCATTATTGCACTTTTGATGATCGTTGTCGTCATCGAAGTGACGCAGGGGCAGCGCCGCGTATCTGTCCAGTACGCCAAACGTGTTGTCGGCCGCAAGATGTATGGCGGTCACACGACACACATTCCTTTGAAAGTAAACCAGGCAGGCGTTATTCCGATCATCTTTGCTTCTTCTGTATTGATGTTCCCTATTACGATTGCCCAGTTTGTGCAGAACGACACGGTGCAGTGGATTGCCAGCTTCTTTGCTTGGGGTACACTGACGAACACCATCATGTACGCACTGCTCATCATGTTCTTCACATATTTCTACACTGCCATCACGCTGAATATTCCCCAGCTGACAGAAAACATGCAGAAATACGGCGGCTTTATTCCGGGCATCCGTCCTGGTCAGCCGACGGCACTGTATATTGACCGCATTATGACGAGAATTACTCTCGCCGGTGCGTTCTTCCTGGCTTTTGTAGCTATCCTGCCCAACTTCATCGGCTGGGTGACGGGTATCCAGGGGGTATACTTCGGTGGTACGGCACTTCTTATCGTCGTCGGTGTTGCTATCGATACGATGAAGCAGGCTGAATCCTTAGTTCTCAACAGACAGTACCAGGGATTCATGAAATAAGGAGGTAGTTTGAATGTATATTCTGTTAATGGGCCCTCCCGGGGCCGGCAAAGGCACACAGGCCGAACGCCTGATTGACAAGTACGGTATTCCTCAGATCTCCACGGGCGATATGTTCCGTGCAGCTGTCAAGGAACAGACTCCTCTCGGCTTGGAAGCAAAGAAATACATGGATAACGGGCAGCTCGTTCCCGATGCCGTCACTGTCGGCATCGTAAAAGAACGTCTTGCAAAAGACGACTGCAAAAAAGGCTTTATTCTTGACGGATTCCCCCGTACGACCAGTCAGGCCGTGTCCTTGGATGCCATCCTTCGTGATTTGGGAATTAAACTGGATGGTGTCATCAATATTGCCGTTCCCGATGAAGAACTCATCAAACGGACGACGGGGCGTCAGATCTGCCGTAAATGTGGTGCAACCTATCACATTGTGTTCAAGCCTTCCAAAGTGAAGAATGTTTGCGATAAATGCGGCGGCGAGTTGTATCAGCGTGATGATGACAAAGTTGAAACCGTTAAGAAACGCCTTAGCGTATATGCTGCCCAGACGAAACCGCTCATCGATTATTATAAGAATTCCAATCTCTACATCGAAGTCGATGGTAAACAGAGTATGGAAGATGTATTCCGCGATATTGTAGCAAGCCTTGAAAAGAGTAAATAAGAATGATTATATTAAAATCGAAAAGGGAAATTGAGTATATTCGTGAAGCAGGCCGGATTACCGCCGATGCGCTTGAATTAATGCGAGAACTGGCAAAACCGGGTGTGACTACGGGTGAACTTGACCAGCGCTGTGAAGAATACATTCGCAGTCAGGGGGCCTTCCCGAGCTGCAAAGGCTATTATGGATTCCCGGCCACCATCTGTGCTAGTGTGAACGAAGAAGTCGTTCATGGGATTCCCGGCCACCGCAAGCTTAAAGATGGTGACATAATCAGTATTGATTTGGTAGTAAACAAAAACGGGTATCATGGTGATTCGACGGTTACATTACCTATTGGCCATGTGGACCCGAAAACACTTCAACTCTTGAAGGTGACGAATGAATGCCTGTATAAAGGTATTGAACAAGCCGTTGCGGGCAACCACCTCGGTGATATTGGTCATGCCGTTCAGGCTTATGCAGAATCGTTTGGATATGGTGTCGTCCGGGACTATGTCGGACATGGAATCGGCTCGGATATGCATGAAGATCCGGAAGTGCCAAATTATGGCCTGGCCGGCCATGGCGAATTGCTTGAACCCGGCATGGTTCTGGCTATTGAACCGATGATCTGTATGGGTACCGAAAAGACGCACCAGCTTAAGAATGGCTGGACTGTTGTCACCCGTGACAGTAAACCGGCTGCTCATTTCGAACATACCGTAGCAATCACGGAAAACGGCCCCGATATTCTAACACTTCCGTCACATGGATAAGCCACTGATTTCTACTGGCATGGTTGTTTGCAGCCTTGCTGGAAAAGATAAGGGCGCTGTGTATGTAGTCACGGGCAGTCTTACTGCTCCCTACGTATGGGTCGCTGACGGTCGTAAGTATAAAGTGGAGAAGCCGAAGAAAAAGAATTGCCGGCATCTTCAGGTTTTAGGAACGAGCGTATCCGGCATGGACGCTGGTTCCGTACGAATCAGCAATGAATGGATACGGTCCGTCCTGAAACGGGCCAGGGTTGAATCTATCAGGGAGGTAACACATGTCTAAGCAAGATGTCATTGAAGTGGAAGGCGTTGTAGTAGAAGCACTGCCAAATGCCATGTTCAAGGTTAAGTTGGAAAATGATCACATCGTGCTGGCCCATGTTTCCGGTAAAATGCGGATGAACTTCATCCGTATCCTGCCAGGTGACCGGGTCACGCTTGAATTGACACCATATGACCTGAATCGTGGTCGTATTACGTATCGCTTCAAATAGGCTTGATTACGCAGGAGGTTAATTATGAAAGTAAAACCGTCGGTTAAGAAAATTTGCGAAAAATGCAAAATCATCAAACGCAAAGGCCGTGTTATGGTTATTTGCGAAAATCCGAAACATAAACAGAAACAAGGTTAATATTCAGGAGGTGAATGAATAGATGGCACGTATAGCCGGTGTAGATTTACCACGTGACAAACGTGTTGAAATTGGTTTAACATATATTTTTGGTATCGGCCTTTCTTCTTCTCAGGAAATTCTCGCCAAAACCGGTATCAATCCCGATACCCGCGTTCGCGATTTGACAGAAGATGAAGTTCAGAAAATCCGTGAAGTCATCGGTTCTGATTATAAAGTAGAAGGTGACCTTCGCCGCGAAACGGCTCTGAACGTAAAACGACTGATTGAAGTCAATTCCTATCGTGGCAAACGTCATCGTGCAGGTCTGCCCGTCCGTGGTCAGCGTACGAAGACAAATGCCCGCACACGTAAAGGCCCGCGCAAGGCAATTGCAGGCAAGAAAAAATAATTTTAAGTAAGGAGGGAAACGATTTTGGCTAAGAATAACGTAAGAAGCAATAAGAAAAAAGAAAAGAAACATGTAGAATCGGGTGCAGCTCATATCCGTTCTACTTTCAATAATACGATTGTTACCATCAGCGATCCCAAGGGTAATGCACTCAGCTGGGCCAGCGCCGGTGAAATGGGCTTCCGTGGTTCCCGTAAAAGTACTCCGTTTGCCGCTCAGATGGCTGCCGAAACAGCTGCCAAGGCTGCTATGGAACACGGCCTCCGCTCTGTTGAAGTATTCGTTAAGGGACCTGGTTCCGGTCGTGAAGCTGCTATCCGTGCCCTGCAGGCTGCAGGTCTGGAAGTCAACTCTATCAAAGATGTAACACCAATTCCTCATAATGGCTGCCGTCCGCCTAAACGTAGACGCGTATAATCGTCTGCGCTTTTGACCAAGTTGTTTTGATTCTGATATAGGAGGATTTTCCTAATGATAGATGATAGCAAGTTTAAGATTGAAATCGCAGAAAAAAGCGATGACGGCAAATACGGAAAATTCGTATGCAAACCTCTTGACAGAGGTTACGGAATCACATTGGGTAATAGTTTGCGGCGCATTCTTCTTGCCTCTTTGGATGGTGTTGCAATTACGTCTATCAAGATTGATGGCGTGTTGCATGAATTTTCGACCATTCCCGGTGTCCGGGAAGATGTAACGGACATCATCCTGAATTTGAAGCAGGTTTGCATGAAGTTCACCAACGATGAAGTTGATGAAGCCGATATCACCATAGATGTTAATGGTGAATGCGAATTTACCGCAAACGATCTTAACGTAATTACAGACGTAGAAATTTTGAACCCGGAACTTCATATTGCTACTCTCGATACGGATGCCCATATCCATATGCAGTGCCATATTGAACGTGGTAAAGGGTACGTACCGTCTACGAAAAACAAAAAGGATACAGATATGATCGGAGTCATTCCTATTGATTCCATCTTTTCTCCTGTTGTTCGTACAAATTACGAAGTCGGCAATGTCCGGGTCGGCAATGAAATGGATTATGATTCATTGACGCTTGAAGTAACGACGGATGGCAGTATCACGGCAGAAAATGCCGTAGCTAAGGCTGCATCCATTATGATCAGCTACCTGAATTATTTCCAGGATATCGCTACCGATGAAAAAGTAAATGAAGCTAAGGCTGATTTTACCGGTGATGGAAAGGAAGAAGTGCCAGTAGACGATGGTCCTGAACTGGATAAAGTTAAAATTGATGTTCTCGACCTTTCCGTACGCGCTTCTAACTGCCTCAAACGGGCCAATATTTATACACTGGCTGATTTGACAGAACGGACAGAAGACGACCTTGCCAAGATTCGTAACCTGGGTAAGAAATCTGTCGATGAAATCATCGAAAAGTTGCGAAAAGAAGGTTACGATTTAAAATCGAATGACGAAGAATAGTTTTAGGAGGATGAACGATGGCTTATAGAAAGTTAGGACGCGACAGCTCTGCACGTAAAGCATTATTGCGCAGCATTGTTACCTCTTTGTTCCAGCATGAACGTATTGAAACCACGGAAGCAAAGGCTAAAGAACTCCGCAAGATGGCTGAAAAAATGCTTACCCTTGCCAAACGGGGTGACCTTCATGCACGCCGCCAGGTACTCGCTTATCTGATGGACGAAGATGTAGTTAAAAAGCTGTTTGATGAAATTGCACCGAAATATAAAGATCGTCAGGGCGGCTATACCCGCATCATTAAAAAGGGCCCGCGCCAGGGTGATGCAGCTCCGATCGTTATCATCGAATTAGTCTGATCTCGACGGGATAGTTTCTGACGGGACACGTAATGAGATGCAAAGCCGCTGTGGTTTGTTCCACAGCGGCTTTTTTAATAAGTGGAAGTAGGAAAGGAGAGAATAAGATGGCATTTAAAATGATATTGGCTGTAAATTTTACACCGGAACGGTTTAAGCAACTCAAACTTCTGGGGCTGCTGACTAAAGCCCAGGTAAAAGCCGTTACGGAAGAAGAAAAGGATGATACGGTAGGCAAGGTCCTTGGCCTGACGGAGGAAGAAGTAGCTGAAATTGCTGCTATGAAAGGCGATGCAGAGGAACAGACCGTGGAACATACGCCGGAAGAAGACGGTGAATTGCCCCCTGTAACCAAAGAAGCCATTGTTCTCTGCGGATTTTCAAATCAGACAGTCAATCTTCTTCTCGATGCTATCCGCCGTGGCAGATTGAAGAATATTCCTTTAAAAGCAATGGTTACGCCAACAAATATTTCCTGGACAATCAATACTATTTTGCAGGAATTAAATAAAGAACACGAATATTTCAAGAATATGAAGAAGAAGGGAAAATAAGGGGGCACATACCATGCGGCCTACTACCTTATGTTTCCCTGTCAATGCCCAGGGACAGATTCTCCTGGGACGGAAAAAAAGAGGGTTTGGCGTTTCTAAATGGAATGGGTTTGGAGGAAAAATAGAAAGGGGAGAAACCTTCCGGGCTTGTGCTGTACGGGAGCTTTATGAAGAATGTCATCTGATAGCAGACGAGGCAGCATTGCAACTGGTGGCCTATCTAGATTTTCGCTTTCCTGCCGATTCTGCATATAACCACATCGGCTATGTCTACTTTCTTCATGACTGGAAAGGCACCGTAACGGCTTCTGATGAAATGGAACCGTGCTGGTTTTCTGCCTCATCTCTTCCCTATGATGAAATGTGGAAGGCCGATGGAATCTGGATTCCCATGATTCTTTCAGGCAGGATAATTTCCGGTACTATTGTATTTGGTGATGACAATGACAGCATAGCCCATACTGATTTTTCTGATACACCGGGCCTCCTTGAACAAACTGTTCCCGACACGTTTTAAGCACTGTAGACAGACTGGACAAGTGTGCCGAATCGTTTATAATGAAGATATAATCATTATTTTATGAGGAGGGGTTTTACCATGAATACACTCGTTGCTGTCTGCATTGCTCCCAGTGGTACTGGTGACGAATATGCACCTTATGTGGCTGAAGTTGTCAAAATCATCCGTAATTCGGGTTTAAAGTGCCACACGTACTCTATGTTCACAGAAATTGAAGGAGAATGGGATGACGTCATGGCTGTCGTCAAAAAGTCGACTCAGTATTTTACCGATAAAGGAATTCGTACGTCGGTCGTTCTGAAAGCAGATATCCGTCCCGGATATACGAATATGATGGATGGGAAGATAGACCGGCTGAATAAGGCCATAGAAGGGAAATAGGCAGGAATTTGCCATTCTCATGGGCCGTATCCTGGCAGGCACGGGACGATTTTATTTACGATTACCGCCTGTTCCTGCCAGATAATGCCCTTGACAGATAATACAAAAACGTGTATACTAATCTAGTCAGTTGCATATGGAGTGATACTCAAGAGGCTGAAGAGGACGGTTTGCTAAATCGTTAGAGGTCGTAAGGCCTGCGAGAGTTCGAATCTCTCTCACTCCGCCAGATTACTGGACAGAGAGCACCTGGGAAGTTTTCCCGGGTGTTCTTTTTTTTGCGCCCGACATCGTATTACATGATTTGTATCTAAATAATTGTGACATTTTTGTGTTATTGTATTATAATAAAACAAGAATGAGCTCTGAATGGTGAATTCTGAGAAATACTGCGTGCCATATTCTTTTTGTTATGGAAATGTCCTTTCGGAAAGGGCGGTCTACGATAGAATGTACTGGCATTCGCATGGGACGGGGGGAGATGCGGTATATAGCATGTCGAATTAAAAAGAATGGCATTTAAAAACAGAAAGGATGATGAGAGTTGATTAGTAAGCGTATCAAAATTTTTGGACTTATACTTGCCGGATTATGTTCCCTTATGCTGGCTGGTTGTGGAACGGGAAGCGATAAGGTATCTACTGGCTATTACAAAAACGTTGCAATCAAGCCGAACGGCGAATTCGTTATCAAAGACCGGGTTGACGACTCAAAAGCTAAGAAAGGCGGCATTTTTTACTATGTCGAAATGGGCAAAGATGACGCGACAAAAGATAAAATCGTAAGTGTTACGGCTAAAGCTGGTAATGCTCCCATCGATATACATTGGAAATCTACCGTTGGTAACATGACGGCTGTTACGGCAGCACGGATTCAGCTTGACTACAGCCAGGATGGTTACATTAAAGAAAAGTATGAACGTGTGACCGGCAAGGCGGGGGTAGGGAACCACGGTGAAGCTTCTATCCGTTATCAGATAGCAAAAGATGGAGAAAATAAAGGAAAAGCAGAAAAGAAATATTATTATAATTCTGAAGGCGATAATAATTCTCTAGGAAGCGTAGCACAGGCGAAGATTGCCTACGATAAAAAAGGGAATATTGATACCATTACCTATATGAATAAGGATGGAAAAGTGGTTAATGGATATCTGGGTGCCAGCATACTAGGATTTGTGTATGACAAAGAAAAAACGGATGTATTGGACTCCATAGAAATCCGGGATAATAACGGTGTAGTGAAGAACAATAAAAACAAATACGCCCGTATTGCTTTTTCCTATGATAAAAAAGGCCGTGTCATCAGCCGTAAGTTGTACAATGAAGCCGGTGATCTCGATGGCAGTGCTCAGAAGAGCCTGTTTGTTTTTCTTGGTCCCACTTCGCTTAATGACAAATTGCAACAGATGAAAGATGGTCTGATAGAAGCTGGGGCAGAAACAAAATATACATATGATGACAAACATGCCGGTCCGGTCAAAATCCAGTTCCTGGGCATAGATGGACAGGCTGCTCCTGTTAAGGATGGTGCCAAGGGCGTTGCCGAACTGGATATGACCTATGATGACGCGGATCGTATTATCGATTTGAAGTTTATCGGCGCTGATGGACAAAGCCTGCCCCTTGTCATAAGTAATACTAAAGGGCCTGATGAATTAAAGATGGACTATGATGAAAACAGTAACATCAGCCAGATAAGCTACTTTAAAAATGGGGAAGCTCTGAACATAGATGAAAAAGTCCTGAGTAATGGTGGTATGTCAACAAAGACAGATATTGCTGCTGTGAAATACAAATATGACAGCCAGCGTAATAGAACAGAAGCTAAATATTTTGATAAATCGGGCAACCCGACCTATTTGAAATTGTATGGGACTACTAAGTACTATGGTCGTCAGTTTGAATATTCTGAAAATAACAATAATCAGCCTAAGGTCACCTATCTGGATGCAGATGGACAGGCGATTAAAGCCGACCCTAAAGATATGTTCCTGGGAACATGGAAGGAACCGGTCAAAGGTGGCTATACGTGGGTTGTCAAAAAGGGAACGATGGAAATTATACGTCCTAATGGCATGAACTCGTCCTATTCGTATGAATTGTCGAATGTAAAGATTGACCCGGAAACAGGTAAGGGAAGTATGATTTTGGATATGAAAGGGAAAAATGATTTTGGTGTAGAAACATTGAAATTTAGCGATGCCGATCATTTTGAAATGGTGGATACGTTTAATCAGAGCAAATTAGTCCGCCAGAAAGACTGATTGCATTGACGTAAGGAGAGTTGTAATGAAATGAGTTTTTGCTCATTTTGTTACAACTCTTTTTTTGTTTTGTATATCGGATTATTCACTTATTCATAGACAAGGAAAAAGCTCTGGCCTATAATGGAATTAAACTTATATTTTTATCAATAGGAGCCTTCATCATGGAAACTGTGAAACATGCGGATCATTATAACCGCAATCTGGAATGTCCTGCCTGTGGCAAGAAAAGCCGGTTTAAAATATGGGACCGCATACAGATAGACAAAAATCCCGGACTTCGGGATAAAGTACGGGATTTATCTCTCTTTCGGTTTCAGTGTCCGAAGTGCGGACATGAAACATATCTCGATTATGATTTCCTTTATATTCAGAGCAATCTGCGCCTGGTCATTTATTATGCTCCCGGCGGAGGAGATGTGACAAATATGCATCAGTCACTGCAGAAGCCGGAATATGAATTCATGAAGGCATTCCGCTATCGCCTTATCCGCCAGCGGGTGCAGTTACTGGAAAAACTTGCCATTTTTGACGCCGGATACGATGACAGAGTAATAGAAATCATGAAAGTAATGATTCAATCTTTTCTGGCAGCACAGGCCAGCCCGATTCATGCCAGCCTGATTGAATTTACTCACAGTGAATCGGGCGATGCCTTTCATTTTGCTGACCAGAGCCAGCAGAAATCAGGCATGCTTCCGTTTAATGATTCCATGCATCAAACGTATCAGGCACTGGAGCGTGATCTGGGAGAGGCGCTGCCACCGGATGACATGCTGGAAATCACACCCCAATGGGCAGTTTCCTTTGTAAAGGACCATCAGGATTTATTTGCCTGACGGGCCATGTAGTCTTTGATATCTTTCAATGTAATGAAGGGCAGATGATACATATCTGCCAGGTGCCATAACTGAGGTGTACGCATCATGGTTCCGTCTTCGGCCATGATTTCACAGCATAATCCGGCTTCTTTCAGGCCAGCGAGACGCATGAGATCTACCGTGGCTTCTGTATGTCCGCCACGGGTGAAAAGGCCGCCTTCTTTGGCGATGAGGGGAAACATATGCCCGGGACGACGGAAGTCTGACGGACGGGAAGCATCTTCTGCCAGCATCCGCGCCGTATAAGCCCGTTCCACTGCGGAAATACCCGTTGTTGTTTCTACGTGGTCTATGGAGACGGTAAAGGCCGTTTCATGGTTGTCCGTATTCCGGGCTACCATAGGCGGCAGAGCAAGTTTTTCTGCAAAGGCCGAACTGATGGGAAGGCAGATGAGACCTTTTCCATGAGTCGCCATGAAATTCATATTTTCTGTTGTGCAGTACTGGGCGGCGCAGATAAAATCACCTTCATTTTCTCTGTCCGGATCATCTGTGGCGATGATAATCCGGCCCTGGCGCAAAGCATCCAGTGCTTCATCGATAGTGTTGTACGTTCGTTTCATTGTCATAATGCATGCCTCCGTATATAAGGGTATTGGGAATTGTCTTCAGCAAAAAAATAACCCTGACCAGGACGGTCAGGGCATACAGGCACAGCATCAGACAGACTGCGGACGCAGCCTGAGATTGCCTTCTTCCATCCAGACTATACGGTCGGTTTTGGAATTGCACCAAATCATGCGCCAAAGCGCTAGCGGACTATACCGCCGGTCGGGAATTGCACCCTGCCCTGAAGACATTTTTATTATACCATTAATTTTACGCATTGCAACTATGTAGCAGGAGAAATTTAAAGAATCAAAAAGATATCATTATGAAAATCAAAATAGACAAAAACAGTCAGGCAGATATAGAATCTGCATGCGCTGAACAGGAGGAACGGTATGAATATAGCTCATTATGTTAAAGCAAAAAGCCTGGAGGAAGCCTGGCAGTTAAATCAGAAACGGTCAGCGGTTATCCTGGGTGGCGGTTGCTGGCTGCGCATGTCTCCCCGCCGCAGGGTGGCAACGGCAATTGATTTGATGGATTTGGGACTGGATGAAATACGCGAAACAGAAGAAGCATTTTATATTGGAGCTATGGTGCCATTGCGCCAACTGGAAATTTCTGAATCACTGGAAACGTATACCCAGGGGGCTATGAAGGAAGCATTGCGTCATATTGTGGGTACACAATTTCGCAATATGGCGACGGTAGGAGGGAGCATCTGGGGCCGGTTTGGCTTTTCTGATGTATTGACACTCTTTCTGGCTTTGGATGCAGAAGCCGATTTATATAAAGGCGGACGAATACCCCTGTCTCTTTTTGCGGAAAAGACGGCAGATACGGATATTTTAAAAGGCATATATCTCCCTAAAAAGAAACGGCGGACGGCCTATGCTTCGCTGCGTCTGAACGCGACCGATTTTCCTGTCCTGGCCTGTGCCGTATCCCGCACAGCAGATAGCGTCTCCTGCAGTGTGGGAGCACGACCGATGAGAGCACAGGTACGATGTCTTCCGGCAGGTACGGGAATGACCGGGGAGGAAGCGGAACGGGCGGCCCGTGAAGTGGCGGATTCTTTATCTTTTGAAGATAATATGCGGGCCAGCCGCATATACCGGCATGATATGGCGATGGTTCTGTGCAGGCGGTTGTTATTACAGACGGCAGGGGAGGGAGACTAATGAGAATTCAGTACTGGCTTAATGGAAAGATGGAAAGTGATGAAATTTTACCAGGACAGATGCTGTATGAATTATTGCGTAAAAAGGGATGTTATAGCGTCAAATGCGGTTGTGAAACGACAGCATGCGGATTATGTACGGTATGGCTGGAGGAAAAACCGGTACTGTCCTGTGCCGTGCTGGCCGCCCGCATTGACGGAAAGCATGTTATGACACTGGAAGGACTGCAGGATGAAGCACAGGAATTTGCCCGGTATATGGGACAAGAAGGCAGCGATCAGTGTGGATTTTGTAATCCCGGTTTTGTCATGAATGTGCTGGCTATGGCAAGAGAATTAGATAATCCTGGAGAAGAAGAAATCAAAGAATACCTAGCAGGCAATCTCTGCCGATGTACGGGATATGTCAGTCATATGAGGGCATTGAAACGGTATCTGACAGAAAAAGGAAAGGGGATGCGGTTATGAGAGAAATCAACCGGGTGGTTATGAAAAAAGATGCCCTGCAACTGATGACAGGAAAACCGGCTTATACGGAAGATTTAGCACCGGAAGGCTGTCTAATCGTCAAAGCTCTGCGCAGCCCTCATGCCAGAGCCATCGTACGTCATGTTGACACGAAAGCTGCCCTGACCGTTCCGGGCATTGAATGCATCCTGACAGCAGAGGATGTCCCTAAGACGCGGTTTACTATTGCCGGCCAGACCTATCCGGAACTCAGTCCGTATGACCGGCTTATACTGGATAGACAGATACGATATGTTGGAGACCCAGTGGCTCTTGTAGCCGGGCGTGATGCGGCATGTGTGGATAAGGCTATGCGCATGATAAAGGTGGAATATGACATACAGGAGCCTCTTCTCGACTTCCGGCAGGCCGTGGATAATCCTATTGTGGTTCATCCGGAAGATGACTGGAACCCACGTGTACCGGTCGGTGGTGATAACAGACGAAATATTATTGCCCAGGCGGAAGAAGACTGGGGCGATGTCGATACGGCATTCCAGAAATCGGATGTTGTGATTGACCGGATCTATCATACAAAACAAGTACAGCAGTCTATGATGGAAACATTCCGGGCGTATACGTATTTGGATGAATTTGGCCGTCTGGTCATTGTCAGTTCGACGCAGGTTCCCTTTCATGTACGACGCATTGTCGCGACAGCCCTGGAAATTCCCAAATCGAAAATCCGTGTAGTTAAGCCACGTATCGGAGGAGGCTTTGGTGCCAAGCAGACGGTTGTCATGGAATGTTATCCTGCTCTGATTACTATGCGTACGGGAAAACGGGCGTATATGGCCTATACGCGGGAAGAGGCCATGACGGTTTCCTCTCCCCGGCATGAAGCAGATGTTCACGTGCGTTTGGGGGCTTCCCGGGATGGTATTATCCAGGTGATTTCTGTGGAATCGCTCTGGAACGGTGGTGCGTATGGTGACCACAGCCCGACGACGGTCACGTTGTCGGGACATAAATCGATTCCTTTATACAATCGTTTCTCTGCATTCCGGTTCCGGTACACCGCCGTGTATACCAACACGATTGCTGCCGGAGCATACAGGGGGTATGGTGCTACCCAGGGGATTTTTGCACTGGAATCGGCTGTGAATGAATTGGCAGACAGACTACACATGGATCCGGGAGCACTGCGGCTTCAAAATATCGTACAGCAAGGTGAAAGGATGCCGGCATATTTCAACGAAACAGCACTGAGCTGCAATCTGGGAGAATGCCTGAAACGGGTTCAGGCTATGATCGGTTGGGAGCATGTATATCCGCGGCATGTGCTTCCCGATGGCAAAATCCGCGCGGCCGGTCTGGCACTGGCTATGCAGGGGTCTAGTATTTCCAATGTGGACGTGGCTTCGGCGACAATAAAAGTGAATGACGATGGATTTTATACCTTATCCATTGGAGCGACTGATATGGGGACAGGATGCGATACCATATTGGCGCAGATAGCTGCGGAATGTCTCAATTGCTCTGTCGATGAGATTGTAACCCGTGGTGTCGATACGGATACTTCGCCATACGACAGTGGTTCCTATGCATCTTCGACGACGTATCTGACGGGGATGGCTGTCGTAAAAACCTGTCGGTCACTGATCCAAAAGATAAAAGAAAAAGCGGCACTCATGCTGGATTGCGACGATCCTTCGAATCTGGAATTTACTGGTGATGCGGTAACAGATCCTGCCAGTGGCCGGAGGGTAACACGGCAGGATCTGGGGAATGCAGCCATGATTACGAATGATATTGCCTTGGAAGCTACGGAAACCCATTATTCCCCTACCTCTCCACCGCCTTACATGGCAGCTGCAGCAGTTGTCGATGTCGATCTGGAAACCGGTCATATTGATTTAGTAGATTATGCGGCTGTTGTCGACTGCGGGACCGTCATTAATCCGGCATTGGCCAGGGTACAAACAGAAGGTGGTCTTGTGCAGGGAATTGGCATGACGTTGATGGAAAACGTTCAATTTGATTCTCTGGGAAGAATCCAGAATAATTCGTTTATGCAATATAGAATCCCGAGCCGTATGGATATAGGCAAAATACGCGTAGAATTTGCACCTAGTTACGAACCGAATGGTCCTTTTGGGGCCAAGTCTATTGGCGAAATTGTCATAAATACGCCGGCTCCGGCTATTGCAGAGGCCGTTTATCAGGCAACGGGAATACGTTTTACTGAGTTACCCATTACAGCAGAAAAAGTATACCTTGGCTTAAAAGATAAAAAATAATGATAGTATATACTGGGCAGTCGTTGTATCAGGCAGCGGACTGCCCGGATTTTACGGGAGACATAATTTGTATGGATGAACAATTACCATTGACGGGCGTAAAAATAGTTGATTTATCGACCTATGCAGCCGTACCGGCTGCGGCGCGGATACTGGCTGACTGGGGAGCCAATGTCATAAAAGTAGAATCTTTTAAGGGGGATTCGTGGCGGCGATACGGAGAAATAGCCCAGGTTCCCTGTACAGAAGATGAAAATCCCTGCTGGGATGTCAATAATAGTAATAAGCGGAGTATATCCCTGAATCTTCGTACAGAAAAAGGGATGGAAATTCTGCATCGTCTACTGGCAGATGCCGATGTCTTTATGACGAATTACAGGATGACCGCTCTGCGTGCTATGTCTCTTACCTGGAAAGTATTGCATCAGACATATCCACGCCTTATCTGGGGGCATCTGAGCGGGTACGGTAACAAGGGACCGGAAGCGGAAAGGCCGGGCTTTGACATTGCGGCTTTTTGGGCCCGGAGCGGACTTATGCAGGATTATGGCCAGCCGGGAATGGCGCCTCTCACTCCGTTTCATGCTGTTGGCGACATGACGACAGGATCGATTATGGCGGGCGGACTATGCGCTGCATTATACAAACAAGCGCGGACCGGTAAAGGGGATAAAGTAGAGATTTCTTTATTGGGAACTGCTTCCTGGCTTACGGGCTTTCCTGCCGTCGCTGCGCAAAAGGCATATGGCAACGTCTATCCGAGAAAACGGAATGAACAGCCGAGTCCTGTGTGTATTCCCTACGAATGTGCCGATGGTGAATGGCTGGAATTATGTATCATGGATTATGAACGGTACTATCCGGCATTATGTCATATCCTTGATCTGGATACGCTGATCGATGATGAACGGTTTAATACGTTTGCTGCTGTACAATGTCATGCTGGTGAATTTATAGATTTAGTGCAACGAGCGTTCTTGAAGAAAAAAAGAGCGGACTGGGGCCCGGTGTTGACGGCTGCAGATATCGTTTATGATAATGTTGGGCACTTCCGGGATATTACGGAAAATCAGCAAGCCTGGGCTAATGAGAATTTGTACGAACGGCATTTTAATAATGGGCGGTCTGCCGTATTGCCTAATACACCAATCACTTTTGAGGAAGCAAGGCGTCCGGCGTCTCCAGCACCGCTTCTGGGAGAACATAGCCGGGAAATTTTACAGGAATATGAGTATACGGATGAAGAAATTGAAGAATATATTGCCCGTGGCATTGTAAGGGACCATGCAGAGACATGAATTTCTTTATTGATGAGATTTCTGTATAATCCATACATATTTTGTTGACTTTTATTGAATTCAATGGTATTATAAAAGAACCAGCTGATACGAGCGTGCGGAAAGAAAACAAAAAAGAATCCTTTTGTGAAGAGGGATGTTTTGCGTGCTTTTTGCTATAAAGTCATTTTGAATTGAAAAATACAGCTTGACAGATGTGGTAACAGGTGGTAAAATACAATAGCTGTCAGATAACAGAGGACGGAAAAACAGGATGTCCTCACACAAAAGACAGACAAAGTATTTCGAAAAAAGTGCTTGACAAACTCCCTTGAGTTTGTTAAGATATATGAGTC
>NZ_DGXL01000029.1:0-101376 GCF_002395615.1 Megasphaera sp. UBA4233
ATTCGCCATACCCGCCTTCATCCCCCACCTAAGAGGTGGAGGACTTCTGGCGGATTAGGTTAAAAACGTTGTGACAGAAATCAGAAAAAAGGGAGAGGGAAAATATGAGTTATACCGTTCTCGTGGAAGAGGTAGTCCGTCAGGAATTTGCTGTGGAAGCGGCAGCCTCTGTCTTATGCAGTGGACGTATCCTGTCAGGTGGTCTGTGGTTCCGGATCGTCTTCCCCGTATTCGGTATAGAGTTGTTTCAAGATACATTTCCGTTCGACCAGGCCGAGCAGCTTTTTATCCTTGACGATAGGGATGGATTTCAGGTGTTCGGCGACCATGACGCTGGCCAGGTCCTCCATGGTGGCATCCGGGCCGGCCATGACGACTTTTTTGGTCATGAGCTGTCCCGCTGTGCAGGCGAACAGCTTCTTGAATCCCTGTTCGTATTCTTTGAGGTTGCCATAGTAGATATTGGCCCCCAGGAGATTGACATACTGTGGAACATGGGGCTTGACTTCCTTGTACAGGAGGTCCGCGTCGGTGACAATACCGATGACTGTGTTGTCGTCGTCTACGACGGGGATGGCCGAAATGTTATGTTCGACAAACATATCGACGAGATCGAAAATCGTCGTATCTTTTTTAGCTGTGATGACATTTTTTTCCATAATATCTGCTGCTGTTTTTGTCATAGCAATCAGCTCCTTTGGTGTAAACGCATCAGCTCCCTTTGTCTATCCTTATTATAGCACGTTTGCACTGGTATGGCAGAAAAACTGGCTCGTGGCCGTACAGGCCGGTGCAGGATGGGATGGATGGGAGAAATCATCTTTTCAAATGGAGGGATTTCTGCTACAATATTATTGCTAATAATATTCAATTTCATATAAAGGATGCGATACGAGTGAATACCCTGATAGTATACGATGACCGGGAACGGACTAAAGAAATGGCGATATGTCTTGCCCGGGTCCTTGGCATGTGCCGCTATCTGTCGTGGCAGCACGTTTCTCCTTTCCTGGCCGCCCGGTATGGGGCAGTCTTGTTTGTGACATCGGACAGCTCGTCTCTGCGTTCTGCTCTGGCGGGATATTCCTGGCATGCCTCTCATCTGGCTGCGGTCCTGCTGGGAAACCGGGCAGAGGCGGCACGATTCCATCAGCAGGCTCACCGTGACGGCATCCCACTGGAAATGGTACTGCCTGCAGACCGGGAGTCTTTTCCCGATGATGTCATTGCCATCGCCTGCCAGCTGCGCCGTGAGTGGCTGGATGAAACGGTAAGGCTTCCCGATGAGGATGTACGTCAGGCGGTGGAGCACTTCCTGACCAGTCACAATACGGCGTCACTGGCGACGGGAAGCGGTACCAGCGTGCGCTGCACTCCTATCGAGTATGTGTACCGGGACGGAACGATGTATCTCTTCACTGAAGGTGGGATGAAGTTTACCAATCTCTACCGGAACCGTCATGTCAGTCTCAGTGTATACGACCCGTTCACCGGCCTGTCGGACCTTGCGGGGATGCAGCTCACCGGGACGGCCAGCTGGTACGGCCCGGGTGATGTGGAGTACGAGCAGGCTCTGGCGGTACGCCATCTGACGCTGGAACAGGTGGAAAAGATGCCTGTCGTGCTGCATGCCCTGGTCATTACGCTGGAACAGGCGGAATTTCTCTGGCATGGGTTTACTGGACAGAAAGGGGCACCCCGGCAGTATTACCGGTGGCATGATGGAACGGAAAAGAGGCGGTAGTCATGAAATGGAAAGAGGCATTACAGATCAGGCAGACGGAAGACGATAATCTGACTCTTATGGAAAGTGCGTCCGGCAAGCTGCGCATTGCGGCCTATACCGTATATCCCGGCATCACTTTGCAGTACATTACATCCCATTTGCAGAACGTCACCTTCCCCGCACGGCCCAGACCGGACGTATTTGCCATCAATCATTGTGAAAAGGGCCGGATCGAGTGCCATTTCCAGAACGGGGAATACCTGTATATGGGAAAGGGCGATATGTCCATCGGCTGGCGGGACAGTGCCGGTTACTGCCACAATGCCTTTTTCCCGTCATCCCACTATCATGGCGTATCCCTGATCGTCCACGTCCCGGAAGCCCAGCCCGTACTGGACCGGCTGCTGACCGATGATTCGCTGGACTTGTCCGGTTTGTGCAACCGGTTCTGCTATCACAGCCGCTTTGGTATGATTCTTGAAGAAAATACATCCATGCGCCATTTGTTTTATGAACTGTATCACGTGCCGGAACAGATTCGGAAGCGGTATCTGCGCCTGAAGGTGATGGAAATCCTGCTGTTTCTCACGACACTGGAACCGGTGCAGAAGCAGAACCAGATACAGCTCAATAAAAAACAGGCTGATGCCGTCAAAGCAGTCCATTTCCTGCTGACCCAGCATGTAAAAGAACACCTGACCATCAACGAACTGGCACAGCGTGGCGGTCTGGCTGCAACGACACTGAAACGGTGCTTTAAAGAAATGTACGGTAAGACCATATTCCAGTACATGCAGGAATACCGCGTCAGTGAGGCCGCGCGCCTGCTTGTTGAAGGGGAAGAAAGCATTATGGAAATCGCAGCCCGTGTCGGATATGAAAACAGCAGCAAATTTGCCAAGGCCTTTCAGAAATTTACGGGCCTGACGCCCAGTATGTACCGGCAGAAACGAAAATCATAGCCATCAGGCACGAGTTATGGTATGCCTGGAGAGGCTGTCTCTATGAGATAGTCTCTCTTTTTTTTGCGAAAAATGTCCAAATGGAGCCGGAAATGTCCGATTGGAGTGGCATACTTATTTGTTTTATGGTATTATTTTATCGTTATTGATTATTAATATCATAAAATAACAGAGGGGTGTATAGGAACATGAATCATCAGTACAAATCATATATGACAGGCATTATTCTGGCTGTGATGGCCATGCCGGCCTATGCGGCAGCTGCTGGTACGGCACAGGCAGATACGCAGAACCTGCTCAGCAAAGACGTCGTCGTTACGGCTACCCGTACAGAAGCCGAAGTAAAGACGGTTCCAAATACGGTAGAAGTCATTACGGCAGAAGACATCCAGAAGCTGGGGGCTACCGATGTCTACTCGGCACTGCGGCTGGCAGATAATATACAGATCATGAACACGAGCACTGGATTTGGCCACCGCGTTTCCATGCGCGGCATGGCCAGCAATCAGACTCTGATCCTCATCAATGGTCAGCGTACAGCTATTGAAGATACGGCTACGACACAGAATCTGCTGGCCCTGGACCGGATCAACGTCAATACGATTGAACGCATTGAAATCGTCCGCGGTGCCGCTTCTGCCCAGTATGGTTCCGATGCGCTGGCTGGCGTCATCAATATCATCACCAAGAAATCGACAGGAAAACCGTCGGTCACTGTAGGAGCTACGACCGGTACGACGAACATGCAGAACTATTATCATATCGATTTGGGGAAACAGGGGAAATTCAGCGGCGTTTTTGATATGGATTTCTCTAAAGACCGCCAGTGGACGGAACATAACGTATCGGGACTGCCCATCAAAAACCTGCAGGGGCCAAAACAGAATTATCGCTTCAGCGGGACCTATGAACTGGGCAAGGATAAGAATTTAAATCTCGACCTGGGATATTATAAAGATAAGCTGACCGGCGACTGGAGCCACAAGGAATACAATACCGGTGCCTGGGGCGGTATCATCCGTCTGCAGGATGCCAAACTGGAAACGGAACGGCGCGATGCCAGCCTGAGCCTGACGGGGAAGAATAAAAAAGATGATTATATGATCCGCGCATTCTACAGCAAGATGGATAAATTCCGGTTCCTGCCCTATACGGCCCTGGCAAAAGAAACGGGAGAAACCAATACCTACTCCGTCTGGGGCATTGAAGCCAAGAACAGCCATAAAATCAACGGCAGTCATACCCTGACCTATGGCACGGAATATGACCGCTATCTCGTCGAAGGGGTCAATTTCGGCAAAAGCGGCGACAATGGCAAAGACGTCAATACCTATGCCGCTTATATCCAGGATGAATGGCTGGCTGGGAACAAGTGGATCATCATCCCTGCCGTCCGCTATGACAAGCACAGTGAATTCGGCAGCAAGACGACACCGCATCTGGGCGTGACGTATCTTCTCAATGACAACAACCGGTTCAAAGCCAACTGGGGCAAAGGATTCAAGGCCCCGACGGTCAGTGAATTGTATATGGACTACACCCACATGGGCGTCCTGACCATGGGCAATCCGGATCTCCAGCCGGAAGAATCGACGAACTGGGACGTCAGCTATGAAGGCGAATGGGGGAAGACCTTTGGCAAGGTGACCTATTTCCACAATACTATCGACAATATGATTTCCACCCATAGTGTCAGTGGTATGCGCGGCGTGAGCGAGTATTACAACATCGACGGCACGACCAAGACCCACGGCATCGAACTGACCCTGGGGCGCAATCTGTCCAAACGCTGGGATATCAAGGCGACGAGCAACTGGACGAGTGCCAGCAATAAGTCGGCGTCAGCGGCTTCGTCAGCTCACGGCGTGGATGGCATAGCCGATAACATCACGACACTGCAGCTTACCTATGATGATCATAAGACCAGCGGATATAATTTCACCATCTGGGAACAGTGGGTCAACAACTATTATGAAAGCGATTCCAACGACAAATATACCTATAACACCCTGAATTTTGTCGTAAACCGCAAATTCAATGACCGGTTCCGCCTGTTTGCCGGCGTAGATAATATTTTCGATAAGAAAATAGATGAAATTTATCTGGACGGGCGCATCTGGCGTGCCGGCATGGAATACCGGTTCTAAAAAGGGTACGCCGTAACCGGCCTGGAAAAATCCGTGGACAGGGAAAAGAAAATGTCCGATTGGAGCAGCCGATGACTAATTGGAGTAGAAAATATTGTTGAGATTTGATATCATGATTACAGGTGATAATTACTATCGATATTAAAAGGAGGACCTTATGCACAAAATCAGAGGAGAAGTAGTCCGGGACGGAACCTGGGAATGCCTGGGATATACAGTGGCCTTGTGGCTGGGATTTGTATCGGTCGTTTCTTTTTTGTTCTGCTGATATGCAGAGGTAGTACTACGCCTGAATACGGTATGGATTACAGAAGGAGTGGAAGTAATGGAAGGGTTTTCTTATTTTTTGCATTTGTTTCATAGTGGTGGCATCGTCATGTATCCCCTGCTGCTCTTATCGCTGATTACGGTGGCCATTGCCGTCGAACGGTTTTCCTATTATAAAAAGAACCGCCGCCAGTCGAAGAAGTTCTTTACTGGTGTCCGCCATGCGGCGGCCCATCAGCAATGGGATATGGCCGGTGAAATCTGCCAGAGTTTTCCCACGGCGATCAGCCGCGTCGTAGAACAGGGTCTGCGCAATGATCAGAATGAAAAAGCCATGCGTCATGCCTTTATGGAACGCATGGCAGCAGAAGCCGTCGGGTTCCGCCGCTATCTCGATTATCTCAGCGCCATCGTCACCATCGCCCCGCTCCTGGGGCTGCTGGGAACCGTAACGGGAATGATTAATACCTTCAGTATCCTCGATAACGGTGCCGGTGCCGCAGCTATTACCGGTGGCGTCGGGGAAGCACTGGTAGCGACGGCCAGCGGGTTGTGCGTAGCTATCCTGGCGTTCTGCGTCTATACCTATTTCAGCCATCAGCTCGATGTCATCGTGACCGATACGGAAGGCCTGTGCGCCGATGTCCTGAATGCCAAGAAAGAAAGCTGGGGGAGAGCCTGATGTTTCAAGATATGCGCATGAAAAAGAAACCTATTTTCATGATTATCCCCATGATAGATATTATCTTTTTCCTTCTCGTCTTCTTTATGATGAACAGCCTGCAGACTGTGGCCCAGAAAGCACTGTCCGTGCAGCTGCCCCAGGCGCAGAGTGCCAGTGCCCCTGTGCAGATGCCCATCATTCTGACCCTGGACAAGGAAGGCCATATTACACTGGACAATAAACCTGTTACCATTGATGAAGCGTCGCAGCTGATGAAACAGCACATGACGGAAAATGCTAACGCTGCCGTCATTCTCCAGGCAGACAAGCAGACGGCACATGGACAGGTCGTAGCCGTCATGGATATGCTGAAAGGAGCCGGCGTGAAACGGCTGGCTATCGCGGCAGAACAGAAGGGATAATACATGACACGGATCATGACATGGAAAAAAGCATATACTATTTCCCTGGCCGTACATGTAGTCGTCGCTGCCGTATTTGTTTTGCTGTGCGCTGGAGCCGTTATCCATCATGAACCGAAGATGGTCGTCATCAATCTCGATTCGTCGGAACCGCAAAGCCAGGGAAGCGGCCATGCCGGCGGTGGCGGAGGTGGCAGTGCGGGTCAGACTCTTTTCCCGGATAAACTGTCGGCTGCAGATATGGAAAAACGAGTGGAAGCAGTCACAGAGAATCAATCGGCCCTGCGTCCCCAGACTCCTGCTGCCGTACCGGCTGTGACACCGGCAGCCGACGTGCCGCGGCAGGATGCAGCTCTGCAGGCTGCAGCACCGGCTCCACCTTCTGCGCCAGCTGCAGACGCCGGAAACGGGGGGGATTCTCCTGCCGGCGGCAGCAGTGGCAGCGGCGAAGGAACGGGAAGCGGCACGGGAACCGGTGACGGCAGTGGCATCGGCAGTGGCAGCGGTGATGGCGCCAGAGACGGGACTGGCGACGGCCAGGGATATGGCGACGGTTCTGGTGATGGACAGGGAAGCGGCGACAGCCAGACACCGGGTACAGGAACGGGACCGTTCGATATCGATGGCTGGCAGGCGGCGGTCAATGCCAATAAAAATTATCCGCTCATGGCAGTCAAACGGAATCTGCAGGGAACTGTCACCATTCAGACGACCCTCGATGCTGGTGGAAATTGCCTGGGCGTATCTGTTGCAGGCAGTTCCGGGCAGAGTCTGCTCGATGATGCTGCCGTCCGTGCGGCCTATGCTTCCTGCCCCTATCCCAATCCCACGGGCAGCACCGTGACTATCACGACAAATGTAAATTTCCGCCTGAATTAGGCGATACAGACACGCAGATGATATACCGTTACATAAGCTATCTAGTATTAATGAGGTGAGACGAATGAAAACAATCGTAGTATATTCTACCCGTACGGGCAATACCAAAAAAGTGGCCGAAGCCATAGCGGCGGCTCTTCCGCCGGGCACGCCCTGCCAGCCGTTGGCAGATGAACCGGATCTGACGGCGTACGACTGCGTATTCCTGGGGTTCTGGGTGGACCGCGGTACGGCCAATCAGGAGGCGCAGGATGTCATCCGCACTCTGAAAAATGACCACATATGTCTCTTTGCTACCCTGGGTGCCAATCCTAAGTCGGAGCATGCTGCCAGCAGCCTGAAACAGGCTGAAGCGCTCCTGCCGGACGGAAAATCGGCAGACGGGACCTTTATCTGCCAGGGAGCCGTCGATCCGAAAGTGATTGAAATGATGTACAAGAAATTTCCTGCCGGGTCGCCCCACGGACGGTCTCCGGAGCGGGACGCACTTCATGCAGAAGCGGCAAAACACCCTGATGCGGCCGATCTCAGTCAGGCGGCAGCGTTTGCCCGGGATGTGTACCGCCGCATAACGGAGGGATGACATGAATCTGGAAACGTATTATCAATCCTTGTCGGCAGAGGAACGGGCCCTGCAATTCGGAGTAGAGACAGCAGATCCGCTTACGGGGGCCTTCCCCCGCAAGCGTGTTGTTCATGCGGGACTGCAGGGACAGGTACTGCCGGCTGACCAGGCCCAGGATATATGGCAGCGCCTGATGGCACAGCGCCCGGACCGGACCCGGCTGCAGACGGCGTATATCCATATCCCGTTCTGCAAGACCAAATGCCTCTACTGCGGCTTTTTCCAGAATGGGACCAATCAGGACGAAGAAGACCACTATATCGACTGCCTCGTACAGGAACTGGAAATGGCAGCGGACCAGCCGCGGCTGCGGGACGGACTCATTCACGCCGTCTTCATCGGTGGCGGTACGCCGACGTCCCTGTCGGCTGCCAATGCACGGCGGCTGCTGCAGACTATCCGGCGCTGCCTGCCTCTGGCCAACGATTATGAACTGACACTGGAAGGCCGTATCCACGATCTGGTGCCGGAGAAAATGGAAACATGGCTCCGATGTGGCGTCAACCGCGTGTCTCTGGGCGTACAGTCCTTCCACACGCAGATACGGCGTCAGGTGGGACGCCTCGATGACCAGGATACGGTCCTGAAGAATCTGGCGGCCCTCAAAGCGTATGAACAATGCGCCGTGGTCATCGACCTCATCTATGGCCTGCCCGGTCAGACAGAACGGGTATGGAAAGAAGACCTCGATGCCCTGGTTGCATCCGGTGTCGATGGCGCGGACTTGTATCAGCTCAATGTCTTTGAAGACAGTGACCTCAGCCGGGCTATCGAAAGCGGCCGCCTTCCCCCGGCCGCGACGACAGAAGAGGAAGCACATCTCTTTGCTCTGGCCAGGGATTATATGGACCGTCACGCCTGGAAACGGCTGAACATCTGTCACTGGAGCTGCAGCAACCGGGAACGGAGCCTGTACAACTGCCTGGCCCGCAGCCATGCCGCCATGTTTCCTTTTGGAAGCGGTGCCGGTGGCCATATTGATGGCTATTCGACAATGCTGCACCGTTCGCTCCTGCCCTATGAAGCAATGATAGAACATGGGCAGAAACCCTTCATGGCTTTGATAAAACAAAATGATTTGCAAAATCTGGTTGATACGGTCCAGCAGCAGCTCGAACAGGGATATCTGAATCTGGATGGCCTGGCTGCGGCAAGACCGGAACTGGCCGGACTGCGCTGGCTGTACCAGTTATGGGAAAAGCGGGGACTCGTACAGGATACGGGCGTCCTATGCAAACTGACGGCAGCCGGTGAATTCTGGCAGGTCAATGTGACGCAGACGACGTTGGAATGTATGCAGTATCTCCTGACAGGTAAAAACGGTCTGGCTATGGAAGGCATTGCGGCACAAGATTCACAGAAAGTCCGCGATATTGTTGCCCGGATGAAGGCTATGAAAAAACATTCCGGTGGCATGACAGATAAAATCAGGGCCATGCAGCTTATGGCAGAAACGATGAAGCAGCTGCGTCCTGATGAAATCCAGGCGGTCATGAAACACATGATGGACTAAGCTACCTCCTTCATTGCAGCGGAAGAGTCATTCCCTTCCCTTGACAGTAGTCTTTTCCGCTGCAGTTTTCATAGAAAGACGGCACGTTGTCAGGTCGTATCTCCTCCCTGGGAACGTGCCGTCTTTATTTGTTAGAAAACCGTAATAAATATATGAATTAAAAATAATGATATTGACAATCGATAACAATATTTGTACAATGGTCCCATAGTGATTTTATGAACAAAGGAGGGAATTTCTTGCAACATATACTGAAAGGAATCATTGCCATCGTCTGCCTGATCATCCTGGGAATCGTGGCCTATCTCATGATGACGCCACAAGATACGGCACGACAGGCACAGACCCGCCAGGTTACCGATGCGACGGGGCAGGAACTGACCATACCGGTCCATCCGCAGCGTGTCGTCTTTCTCAATGTATCCAATCTGGATCTGTATTATGCGGCTGGTGGCAGAGATACCATCGCAGGGAAACCGACGTCGGATTCTATGTCGCCGGAACTGGCCGATGCCATGAAAGACGTACCGGCTGTGGGCATTATCCATAGCCCGAATATGGAAACGATTTTGTCCCTGAAGCCCGATCTGGTCATCGGTGTCAATGTGCCGTTCCATAACCAGATACGGCAGACGCTGGAACAAAACGGTATTCCACTGTATATTAATTCACTTGATTCGCTGGAAGATACGGAAAAAACACTCCGCTTTTTCGGCGAACTGACCGGCAAGGAAGGAGAAGCCAACGCCAGAGCTGATGAAATCAAAAAACGGTGTGATGCCGTCGTAGAGGCCGCTTCCCATGAGACGAGCCCGCGGAGCCTTATCGTATTCAGTTCGCCGGAAAGCAATAACATGGCTACATCATACAGCTTCTCCGGAGATTTGCTGAAGCGGCTCCACGGTACTAATATTGCCGATTTGGACAGTTCCCTCCAGGGGCCTTATGTGCCGCTCAGCATGGAATATGTTATCAAAAACGATCCCCAGATCATTTTCATCATTTCCATGGGACAGAGCGCAGACGAACTGAAGCGGTTCCGTCAGTCCATGAGCGACAGTGATGCCTGGAGCCAGGTGACGGCTGTCCGGGAGGGGCGGGTGTATGAGCTTCCGGCCCGTCTGTTTACGGTCAATCCGGGAAGCCACATTGCCGATGCCATGGAATATATGTCCCAGTGCCTGTATCAAGGAGGAACCTTATGACTGGTATATATGACGACAGAGTCAAATCAAGACAGACACGGCGGCTGGCCGTCATCCTGATGGGCTGTGTGCTGCTGCTGATCATCCTCGTCCTGGCCGTCATGGCCGGAGCCGTGACGATTCCCGTCCGGGATGTCTGGCTGGCCCTTACGGCACCAGGAACGACAGAGGACTACCGCATTATCTATACCCTGCGCATGCCCCGCGTCATCTGTGCCGCTCTGGCCGGCGCCAATCTGGCCTTGTCCGGCTGCATCCTCCAGGGAATCCTGCGCAACCCGCTGGCTGATCCGGGCATCATCGGCATCTCTGCCGGGGCCGGACTGGCCGCCATGGCCCTGATGATGCTGGCGCCCAGCCTTACGGCGCTGGTGCCGCTGGCCGCCTTTGCCGGGGCGCTGGGAGCGGCGGCTGTCGTATTCCTGCTGGCCTGGGAACGGGGCGTCAACCCCCTGCGCCTCGTTCTGGCCGGCGTCGCCGTGGCTGCATTTTTTGGCGGCGGCATGACCGCCCTTTCCGTATTCTTTTCCGATAAAGTGCAGGGGACCGTATCGTGGCTGGCCGGCGGATTTGCCGGTGCCAGCTGGCAGAGCGTGCGCATGATCGTGCCGTACAGTGTCATCGGCATTATAGGGACGTTGTGCCTGTACCGCCGGCTCAATGCCCTGCAGCTCGGCGACGACGTGGCCCGCACCCTGGGCGTACGCGTAGACCGGACGCGGACGATGCTCATCGCCCTGGCGGCTCTGCTGGCGGCATCGGCCGTCAGCGTCGCCGGACTCCTGGGATTCGTCGGTCTCATCGTGCCCCACGTCATGCGCCTGGTCGTGGGCTCTGATTTTGAGCCCCTGCTGCCATGCTCGGCCCTGTTCGGGGCAATCCTCGTAGCCGGCGCCGATATTGCAGCCCGTACGCTGTTCAGCCCCATGGAAGTGCCTGTAGGTATTTTCATGTCCTTCATCGGCGCGCCCTTTTTCCTCTACTTATTGAAAAGGAGGATGAGAGCCTCATGACGGGTATAGAAATGAAGGACCTGCGCCTGCAGTACGGCGCCCGGGTGATTGCCGACCAGTTGCAGGTGACACTGGACAAACCGGAAATCGTGTCGATTATCGGCCCCAACGGGTCGGGAAAATCGACGCTCCTCAAGGCCATGGCCCGCCTGCTCCTGCCGTCAGCCGGGACGGTCTATCTCCATGGCCGCGATATGAACAGCTTTTCAGCCGATGCCCTGGCCCGTATTATTTCCTTCCTGCCCCAGTCGGCACAGGCTCCGGGAGACATGACCGTACGCGATCTGGTCCTCATGGGGCGCCTGCCCTATCAGGGATTGTTTTCCAGCCTCAGCGAAGACGATATACGGGCGGCCGATAAGGCCTTGGAAGAAACGGAAATGACGGAGCTCCGGCATCACCGCCTGTCCGAACTTTCCGGCGGCGAACGGCAGCGCGCCTGGCTGTCCCTGGCTCTGGCGAAAGAACCGGAAATCCTCCTTCTCGACGAACCGACGACGTATCTCGATATCCATCATCAGCTCGACCTCATGGAACTCATTGCCCATCTGTATGAGACGACCCATATGATGGTGGTCATGGTCCTCCATGACCTGAATCACGCCGCCCGTTACAGTCACCGCCTCATTGCCGTCAAAAAGGGCCGCATCGTCGTAGACGGCCCCGTAGAGGAGGTATTCACCAGAGACATTATTGAACCTCTGTATCAGATACAGGCTGCTGTCACCCAGGTACGGGAAGGAAACCGCCTGTATACCGTATGTATTCCCTATGCTACAAAATAAAAGGAGATGGTAAGATGATACACCCGAACGCAGCGGCCCTGGCGGCTGCTGCCATCATGACATCCCTGTACCTGCCGGTACAGGCCGCAGGCACAGACGGCCAACAGCAGCTCCAGTCCAAAGATGTTATCGTCACGGCGACCAAGACAAAGGAGGAAGTCCGGGCCGTGCCGCAGGCCGTCGAAGTATGGACTCAGGAAGACCTGCAGCGCATGGGCGCCAGTGATGTCGTATCGGCACTGCAGCTGGCCAATAACGTCAACCTTTCCAAAGCCGGCATGACTGGCAACGCCGTCATGATACGCGGCATGAGCACCAATCATTCGCTCATCCTCGTAGATGGCAGACGTTACGCGGCCGAAGATACGGATGTGACGACCAATGTCTATGCCCTGGAGCGGATGGACCTCAGCGATATCGACCGCATCGAAATCGTCCGCGGTCCGTCGAGCTCTCTTTACGGGTCTGATGCCATGGGCGGGGTCATCAACATCATCACCAAAGTTCCCGATAAAGCCGGCGGCACAGTGGGCGTCGTGACGGGGACCCAGAATACGGCAGAATATATGAACATCAATTTTGGCAAACATCACCGCTGGTCTACGTCATTCGATGCCCGCCTCGACCGGCGCCGTCCGTTCAACCGCTATACGTACAGCAGCGCGGCGACCATGGGTGGCATGACATCCGTAACAGACGGGTCCAACCGCTCGCTCTACGGCATGCGCCGCATGTATCATCTGGCCAGCGTCTATGACTTTGAAAACGAAAATGATAATAAACTCCGCTTCGACCTGGAATATCACGATGACGACCTGCGCTCTGATTTCGCTCCGGCATGGTTTTCCCGGGGGCCCATGAAATTATACACGGCCAAAGACAAGCATGAATACTATCATGAACAGGAAAAGGCCGCCAGTGTTGAATATACGGGAAAAACGAAACGGAATGAATATATGTTCCGAACGTATTATAATGAGCTGAAAAAAAATTCGCTCATCGATAATGGACGAGATCTCTTCCCGGGAATGATGGAGACCATCCTGGGAGGCATGTATCCCAGGTCTGATATGGACCGGGCCAAATACAGCACCTGGGTTACGGAAGCACGGGATACGATGTATCTGGGAAGCCATCATAATCTGACATTCGGGGCGGAATATCGCAAACTGAAATATGAAGGCACCCGCCTTGCCGGTTCTCCCGTAGGGCTGGATAAAGATATGGCCGGTCACGAAGTTAATTCCTATGCCGGCTATATCGAAGACTTGTGGCAGGTCAACGACAAATTACTCCTCGTACCATCTGTCCGGTATGAACACAACAGCCAGTTTGGCAGTCAGACGACGCCGAAAATCGGCCTGACATATAACCTGAACAGTAACTGGCGCTTCAAATCCAATTACGGCCGGGGCTACAAGGCGCCTTCCATCAGCGAACTGTATATGGAAATGCACCGGGCCATGGGCTCGACGACCGTCGATATTTACGGCAATCCCGACCTGGATCCGGAAAAATCGACGAGCTATGATTTCAGCCTGGAATATGATAAGGGCAGGAACTTTGGCAAGCTGACCTATTTCAACAACCGCGTGTCCAACCTCATCGAAGCTGATCGTCTCTATGGCACGACGTACACCTATGTCAATGTCGCCAAAGCCCATATCGACGGGATAGAAGCCGAACTGGGTCATCGCTTCGGAGACCGCTGGACGGTGAAACTGACCCATAATTATCTCGATGCCGTCAATGGCCGGACCGATGAACGGCTCAATTACCGGGCAAAGAATACGACGACGGTGCAGCTTTTGTATGACGACCACAAAGAAAACGGATTCAGTGCCGTCCTCTGGGACCAGTTCAGCAGTGACTACCGCTTTGACGGACAGGATTACACGTATAATACGCTGAACTTCTCATTCCGCAAAAAGCTGGGCAGTGGATTTTCTCTCTACGGCGGCGTCGATGACATATTCAATAAAAAAGTCGATGACATTTACATCGACGGGCGGATGTGGCGTATAGGAGCAGAATGGAAATGGTAGCTATAGAAACATGCAATGACGTAACAGCAAACCTGTGGAAGCGGCTGTGCCTTGCAGCCTGCGCTCTCTTCATGGCTGTACCGGCGGCTGCCGGGGCGTCGGCGGTGACCGGAAGCCGTCCGGGCCAGCTTCCCATCATGGATGCGGAAACAGGGCAGGTCCTGACCAGTCAGGAGCTGGCGGCCAGAGAAACGGATACGGACGTCCTGTTTCTGGGAGAATTTCATGATAATGCTTCCATCCATGAAACAGAAGCTGCCCTGCTGCAGGATCTGTACAAGCAGAAACAGGGGAAACTGGCACTGTCGCTGGAAATGGCGGAACGGGATACCCAGCCTGTACTGGATTCGTATCTGGCCGGGAAGATACGTGAAGACGAATACCTTGCTGCCGGGCGTCCCTGGCCCAATTACAGGGATGCCTACCGGCCAATGGTTACCTTTGCCAGAACGCAGAAGATTCCCGTAATTGCCGCCAATATACCGAGGAAAGCCGCAGCCGTCTATGCCCATACAGGCTCTCTCCGGGAGGCAGAAGAGACATGGGGAGCCTATATGCCGCAGACCGTATATCCCGGCTCCCTGGCGTATGAACGGGAATTTACGGGGACGATGATGCGTCTCCGGGGGCAGGCTATGCCCATTTCCCAGGATACGATTCCCCGGCTCTTTGCGGCCCAGTGCCTGAAGGACAATACCATGGCCGAAAGCATCGACCGCTATGCCCGGGCGCACGGCGGACATCTCGTCTTCCATGTGACCGGCGCCGTTCACTGCGAAGGATGGCTGGGGACAGTCGAACAGCTCCACCAGCGGAATCCGGGCCTTACCATCCGGGTCATTACGGCGGTCCGCTATGACCCGTCCCGCCTGAGCCGCAGCGAGGCGGCCGCGTTGTATCGGGATAAGGGCGATTATCTGATCCGCGTTCCTGAAACCATGGCGGATACGGGGAGCCGGGGATGATCCGACGCTTCCTTTCCTGCTATCGTCCGTACACCCGGCTCCTTGCCGTCGTCGTGACCGGCTCGGTCCTTGCAGCCGGTCTGGAAACGGGGTTTCCCATGATTGTACGCCATATCCTGAATGACATTCTGCCGGCCCGGGATATGGCACGTCTCTGGCAGACCGGACTGCTGCTTCTGGGGCTGTACGTCCTCTGCCTTCTCATCAGCTTTGCCGTCTGCTACTGTGGAAGGACCATGGGGGTCCACATCGAGCACGACCTGCGCTGCCGGCTCTTTGAACACATAGAAGGCCTGAGTTTTTCCTTTTTCGATACGGCACAGACCGGCCAGCTGGTCTCACGGATCATCAGCGATATTTCCGAAATCGGCGACCTCGTTTTCCAGCTTCCCAATCTGGTCCTGGTCTGCGTCATCACCATGGCAGGCAGTGCCTTCTTTATGTTTTCCATCAACTGGCAGCTGGCCCTTCTGGTGTTGTTCGTGCTGGGACTCAAAACGCTGGATACGGTCTTTCTCAACGGGCGGATGAAGCAGACCTTTTTCCTGGCCCGGCAGCAGATGGGCCGCCTCAGCGCCAGGGCAGCGGAAAGCTTCAGTGCCATCCGGGTCATCCAGTCCTTTGCAGCCGAACTGTATGAACTGGAACGGTTCCGCCGTACCAGTACGGATGTGCGCTGCGCCCAGCAGCGGACCTATCTCTTCGAGGCCTACCTGATGAGTACGGTCGTATTCTTTACCAACCTCAATAACCTGATCATCATAGCCGCCGGCAGCTATTACATCATGATGGGCACTATGACCGTTGCCGACCTGGTCGTCTTCCTCATGTACCTGCTCCTGTTCATCCGGCCCATTATGCAGCTGACCCTGCTTACAGAACGGTATCAGCGCAGCATGGCCGGATTCCGGCGCTATACGGGGCTCATGGATACGCCCCCGGCTGTCACCGACTGTCCCCATGCGATAGATGCAGGTCCGGTCTGCGGTCGCATTGAATTCCGCCATGTCTCCTTCTCTTATGAAAAGGGACCAACAGTACTGCGCGATTTCAATCTAGTTATCGAACCGGGAGAAACCGTCGCCGTCGTCGGATCTACCGGCGTAGGGAAGAGCAGCATTGCCAGCCTTCTGCCACGGTTCTATGACGTCACGGCAGGAGAAATCCTCCTCGATGGCCGCGATATCCGCTCGTATACGCTGGCATCCCTGCGGCGGGCGGTCGGCATGGTGCAGCAGGATGTCTTTCTCTTTGCCGGGTCAGTCAGGGAAAATATTGCCCTCGGCGACGAGACGGCATCACCAGAGGCTGTCCGTGCCGCCGCCGCTGCTGCCGATGCCCATGATTTTATCTGTTCTCTTCCCGATGGATATGACAGCTTCATCGGTGAACGGGGAGTCCTCCTTTCAGGCGGTCAGAAACAGCGCATCGCCATTGCCCGCATCTTCCTGAAAAATCCACCCGTGCTGATCCTGGATGAGGCTACGTCATCACTGGACAACGAAACGGAACAAAAAATACAGGAATCCCTGCGGTCGTTGTCGGCACACCGGACGACGCTGATCATTGCCCACCGCCTGGCGACCATCCGCCATGCCGACCGCATCCTGGTCCTGACCAAAGAAGGCGTGGCCGAAAGCGGCACCCACGATGAACTCATGAGTCGTCACGGATTGTATTACCAGCTATATGAAGCACAGTTCGATGAAGAAACATAAAAAAACTGCCGCTCATGGATGCGGCAGTTTTTTTATATCCGTCCTGCTACTGGCCCAGAGCGCGCAGCAGGGTACAGCGGAATTCACAGGCTGTTTTTGCCAGTACGGCCGAACCGGCCAATATGGCAAAGGGAGCAGACAGGCAGATGACGAGGAGATTCCGGCCGGCAGCGGACAGAAGGGGGCCGGTCAGTGTCCGGGCCACCTGCAGGAACGATTCGGTGGCGACACAGCAGAGGAACATGACGATGAAAAAAATGCGTGTCGTTTTTACTACAGTTGGGCAGGACTGCTGTCCGATTGGAGCATCGGAAGGAAATCCGGTAAAAAAAGCCCTTGTCAGGCCGGAAACGGACGGGCGGACAAGGGCTTTTCCTTTGTGTGAAATTGTAATGAAACTCAATCCTGATTATTTTTTTTCAGACAAACGGGACATACATCAGAATTTGAAGTCGATGATGGCCGAGACGCCGACACCCTGCACGCGGTTCAGATTGGTCACGTCGGTCGTCGCCACCGGAATGAGCGCCTTGGCACGGGCGATGCCGTTGAATTCGCCTTCAATCTGGGCTACGGCCTTGACTTTATCCACCTGTCCGGACGGCCCGACGACCTGGACGGCGCCGATGTATTTTCCCGTGCCGCCGCTCAGGATAGGAACGACTTTGGTGGCGTAGTCGGTGCCGACGCCGTTTTTCATGAGCAGTTTATTCAGGAAGGTATTGATTTCATCGCCGTATTTGGAAACGAGGACGGAAATACCGCCGACTTTCAGAATGGAACCGAGATTAAATGCCTGAACGGCACTGCCGCCGGCAAAGCCCAGCAGGGATGCGACGGTGACGGCTGCAATGATTTGTTTTTTCATAGAGACCTCCTCGGGACGTTATGGTTGTGGTCCGGCATTGATGATATCTGCCGGCATGTGGGGATATTTTTCATGGAAGTTGTCGAAAAACATCTTGGCCACTTTCTTTGCCATTGTATCATAGGCGTCGGGACTTGACCAGGTATCGCGGGGATTGAGGATTTGTGGCGGGACGCCCGGGCAGGACTGGGGGATATCGACATTGAACCGGTTATCGTGAACGAAGTCTGCTTTTTTCAGTGTACCGTTCAGGGCTGCCGTAATCATGGCCCGGGTGTATTTCAGTTCCATGCGGCTGCCGATGCCGTAGGGGCCGCCCGTCCATCCCGTGTTGACCAGGTAGACGCTCGTATTGTGATGTTCAATCCGTTCGCCGAGCATGCGGGCATAGATATCGGGATCCAGCGGCATGAACGGTTCTCCAAAGAGCGTAGAGAAGGTCGGCACCGGTTCGGTGATGCCCTGTTCCGTACCGGCTACTTTGGAGGTAAATCCCGTGACAAAGTGATACATGGCAGCTTCCTTGCTAAGCCGGGAAATGGGCGGCAGGACGCCGAAGCTGTCGGCCGTGAGGAAGATGACGACTGTCGGCACACCGCCTATGCCGGGAATAGCCGCATTGGGAATGTACTCGATGGGATAGCCGGCGCGGGTATTTTCCGTGATTTTATGGTCAAAATAATTAGGCTTGCGCGTATCTGGGTCGAGGATGACATTTTCTACCAGCGTACCGGAGCGGATGGCCTGGTAGATGTCTGGTTCCTTGTCCGGATCGAGGTCGATGCACTTGGCGTAGCAGCCACCTTCAAAGTTGAAGATGCCCCGGTCGGACCAGCCGTGTTCGTCGTCGCCGATGAGTTTGCGGTCCGGGTCGGCCGACAAGGTCGTCTTGCCCGTACCCGACAGGCCGAAGAAAATAGCCGTTTCCTTGGTGATCGGGTCCATGTTGGCCGAACAGTGCATGGGCAGGACTCCTTCCCGGGGCAGGAGAAAATTCATGACCGAAAAGACGCTCTTTTTGATTTCCCCGGCATACTGTGTCCCGGCGATGAGGATGAACCGCGTTTCATAATCGACGAGAATGGCCGCTTCCGAATGGACGCCATCCGCCGTGGGATTGCATTTGAAGCCCGGCGTGACGATGATGGTAAAATCCGGTTCGCCGTACTGTAACAGTTCTTCCTGACTCGGCCGGATGAGCAGATTGCGGATAAAGAGGTTTTCGCTGGCCAGTTCCGTAATGACGCGGAATTTCTTGCGGCACTTTTTGTCGGCTCCGGCGAAGCCGTCAAAGATGAAGACTTCCCGGTTTTGCAGATAGGCCGTCATTTTATCTTTCAGGGCGCGGAATTTATCCTTCGTAATCGGGCGGTTGACGCTGCCCCAGGCGATGAGGTCGTGGACCCCCGGCGTATCGACGATGAACTTATCCTTCGGTGCCCGGCCCGTGAATTTTCCCGTCCTGACGACCAGGGCTCCCGTATCGCTGAGCACGCCTTCGCCGCGGCGCAGTGCCGCTTCCGTGAGGCATGCCGGGCTCAGATTGCGGTATACGGCAGACGGATTGATGATACCTGCCCGTTCCAGTCCAAATGTTTCCATATAGAATCCCCCCAATATATAATATGTAATGAATGAGTAAAATGAAATACAAGTATGCCGTAAAGTACACACTCTTATTATAAACGGAATTTGTAAACCGTTCAATGGTCTATTTCCCCTCTTGACACTTTGACTTTTTGATGTATTATAAAGAAAGAGAATTAGCACTCCTGTAAAAAGAGTGCTAACACAAAATTAAAGAAGCCGGGAGCTTCTGTAAAGGAGTATGTGACTATGGCGAAAGAAACGTTTGAATTCCAAGCGGAAACGAAACAATTACTGGACCTGATGGTTCATTCTATCTATACGAATCATGAAATTTTCCTGCGTGAACTCATATCCAACGCATCCGATGCAATCGATAAGCTTCATTATGAATCGCTGACCAACCGCGACATCCTGGAAGGGGATACGGCTTTTGAAATCCACCTGACACCCGATGCCGATGCCCACACGCTGACTATTTCCGACAATGGCCTGGGCATGAATAAAGAAGACCTGGTGCAGAATCTGGGGACCATTGCCAAATCGGGGACGAAAGCCTTCCTGGAAAAACTGAAGGAAGCCCAGGACAGCGATTCGACGGACAAAGACCTCATCGGCCAGTTCGGTGTCGGCTTTTATTCGGCCTTCATGGTAGCTGATACGGTGACGGTCGTTACCCGCAAGGCCGGTGAAAAACAGGCCTATAAATGGGAATCGTCCGGTGATGGTACGTACAGCCTGGAAGAATGTGAAAAACCGAAACACGGTACGACCATCATCCTCCATCTGGGCAAGGATTTCTACGGCGACAAGAGTGAAGAAAATTATACCGATCAGATGACGATTTCCGGTCTGGTGAAGAAGTATTCCGATTACATCCGTTATCCGATTACCATGGATTACGTAACCAAGGAAAAACCAAAAGATGCCGATGGCAAGACTATCGAAGATGTACCGGAAGAAGAAAAGATCGAAACGCGGACCCTCAATTCCATGCAGCCTCTGTGGACGCGCAATAAATCGGACATCAAGCCGGAAGAATACAAGGATTTCTTCAAACACCAGTTCTACGAATGGGAAGACCCCATGGAAATCTTCCATACCAAAGCCGAAGGGGCCGTCGAATATACGGCACTGCTCTTCATTCCTGGCAGCGCCCCATTTAATCTGTATTATACGGATTACGAAGCGGGCCTGCAGTTGTACAGCCGCCACGTCTTCATCATGGACAAATGCAAAGACCTCCTGCCGGACTACCTGCGCTTTGTCAAAGGCCTCGTCGATTCACCGGACCTGTCCCTGAATATTTCCCGTGAACTGCTCCAGCAGAGCCGTGAACTGAAACTCATCGGACGTAATCTGGAAAAGAACATCCTCAAGACGCTGGCCCGCACCCTGGAAAAAGACCGGGCCAAATACGAAAAGTTCTGGGCTGAATATGGCAAGTCCCTGAAAATCGGCGTATACAGCGGCATGATGACCGGTGAAAACAACGTCGATAAACTGAAAGACCTGCTGCTGTTCATGAGTTCCAAAGACGGCAAGCTCTGCACGCTGAAAGAATACGTGGGCCGCATGAAAGACGGTCAGCAAAAGATTTACTTCGCTACCGGCAAGGACCGGGCTGCCATCGATGCCATGCCGCAGATGGAACTTCTCCGCGACCGCGACCTGGAAGTCCTCTACATGCTCGACCCGGTCGATGAATTTGCCGTACAGGCCATTGGTGAATACGATGGTAAGAAATTCCATTCTATCAGCCAGGGCGATCTTGACCTCGACGATGACGAATACAAGGAAGAAAAGAAGAAAGCCGAAGACCTGGCCAAGAGCAATGAAGACCTGCTCAAGGATATCAAGGAAGTCATCGGTGACAAAGTGGCCGATGTCCGCCTATCGAACCGCCTGAAATCCGGCGCTGTCTGCCTGGTTGCCGATGCAGCCGGCCCGTCCATCGCCATGGAACAGGCCTTTGCCGCAGCCAATAACCCCATGCTCAAAGCCCGCCGCATTCTGGAAATCAACCCCAATCACGACCTCTTTGGCCGTCTCCAGACGCTCCATGCAGCCGGCAAAGATTCCCAGGATTTCAAAGACTACTGCAAACTTCTCTACGATCAGGCCCTGCTTCTGGAAGGCATCCTGCCTGACGACCCGGCGGCTTTTGCCAATAAGGTTGCCCAGATGATGGCAAAATAAAGAAGCCTGCAAAACCGTCCGGAAGGCGCGTAGAAAGACAATAGAACGACTATAGAGATAAATCGGACGGAGAGGCCGCCCCATACAGCAATCGCTGCTTTGTGGGGCGGCCTCTTTTGGGCTGCTGTGATGGATTTTGTTCAGTATTGCGTCAGTACATATTTTTATACTATTATATATCCGGCATTTCACAGTAAAAATAGGAAGACTATGGCGGATATGGTATAATGAATGAAGTAATTCTGTATCATTTTATGACAGGGGGAAATCACTATGCTGCCTGCTATTTATATCATCGGCTGCGGCGGGACTATTGCCGGCCGGGCCGCGTCCCAGTCTGAACTCATTGGCTATCAGGCCGGGGAAGTTTCTATAGACGATCTCATCCAATCAGTGCCGGAAATGACCAGCTATGCTTCTATCCGGGGAGAACAGTTCTGCAATATCGACAGTTCCAGTATGACTGAAGAACTGCTGCTGCAGCTGGCACGCCATGTACAGGACATAGCCGGCCGGGACGACGTAGATGGTATCGTCATCACTCATGGCACGGATACGATGGATGAGACAGCCTATTTCCTGAATCTCACCGTTCATACCCACAAGCCCGTTGTCCTCGTCGGAGCCATGCGGCCGGCTACGGCCATCAGTGCCGACGGCCCCATGAATCTGCTGGAAGCGGTACGTCTGGCGGCAACTCCCGGAGCGGGGGAATACGGCGTCCTGCAGGTCATGAACAGTACCATCTGTTCGGCCCGGTTCGTGGAAAAGACCGATACGACCCATGTCCATACCTTTACCGATGGCCAGCTGGGGGCCCTGGGATTTATGCAGGATGGCATTCCCGTCTTCTATCAGAAGCCGCTGCGCCGCCATACGTATGACTCCCGCTGGACCTGCCCGGCAGAAGACCATCTGCCGCCTGTCTGGATTCTGTACTGTCATATCGGCATGACGGCCGCGCTCCTTGAAACGGCGATGGAACGGGGCATACGGGGCATCGTCCTGGCCGGGATGGGCCATGGGAATATGCCGAAATACCTCCTGCCAGTCATCAAAGAGGCCCAGCTGAAGGGAATCGTCTTCGCCCGTACGACGAGGGCGGCCGGCGGCATCGTCAGCCCTGTAGCCCTGTGGCCACAGATGATCGGTGCAGACAATCTGTCGCCTCAGAAAGCACGGCTGCTGCTGCAGCTGGCATTGCAGGAAACGAGTGACATAGAACAGATACAGCACTGGTTTGGCGAGTATTGACCGGCTGGCTTGTGACATACCATGGCATGTGATAAAATGATACAGATAGTATAATTGCTACCTGAACATACTACATGGGATAGGAGAGACGAACATGAAAAAATATACAAAAATTCTGATGACAGCTGCCGTTGCCGCCGTATTGAGCGGCAGCGTCATGGCTGCGGGAACGACGGGCGGTCTGCGCGATATCGATACGTATTGGGGAAAACAGGCCGTTGAATATTTCTATGACAACCATTATGTCAGCGGTGCCGATGGATATTTCCATCCCGATGATCCCATCACCCGTGAAGGCATTGCCTCCATCATCAACAACATGCTCAATGAAAGCCCGGCCGTCCCCAAGACCAGCTTCAAGGATATCCAGGGCCGGTGGTCCCAGCGGGCCATCGATTCCCTCGTCGATAAACAGATTATGAACGGTTACAGTGACAACACCTTCCGCCCGACGCAGAACATTACGCGGGAAGAATTTGCCGTCATCGCCTATAATTATATGAGTTATAAAGGCATTACCGTCCAGGATACGGCTGTCCCCTATGACGATGAAAATGCCATCGCTCCCTGGGCGCGGAAAGCCGTCGATACTCTGTCTGCAGCCGGTTATATGAAAGGGGCCAATAATACCTTCCAGCCGAAAGAAGAAATTACCCGTGGCGAAGCTGTCAACGTCCTCTACCGCATCCTCACTAACGGCAAGGGCAGTTCGGAAAAACAAAATACCCTGGAAACACAGGTATTTAAAGACATCACCGATGTCTACGGATCTATCAAGAACTTTGCCAAAGACGGTATCATGTACTGGCAGGGCAATAAACTCCACGTAGGCGTCAAGACCCAGGCCAACCGGGACAAGCTGGAACAGGCCCTGGCGGAAGATTCCCAGATTGAAGGCGGTTCCGTCATCGTCCAGCGTTCGACCTACAGTTACAATGATTACAAAAACATCATGGCCCGGGCCGAAAAGGTATACCGCGCCAATGAACCGACCGGCTCCTTTGTCAAGACCGACGTCGATTATCTCAATGAAAAGGTATTGCTCACCGTAAATTCCATTTCCAAAGGAACCCAGACGGCACTGAATAAGGAAATCGGCGGTGTACTGCGTATCGTCATTCAGTAGCAGGAGGAACTATGATGAAACCGAAGAAACTGGCGGCCCTGTTTGCGGCCTTTACCCTGTTTTCCGGCGTGACGGCTCTGGCGGAAGCTCCCTATACCGATCTGGGAGGACTGAAGAGCCGTGCTGCCATCGATTACCTGTACGATAACCAGTGCCTGGATTTCGCTGCAGGAAAGACCTTTGCCCCACAGCAGGTACTGACGCGGGGAGACCTGGCGCAGCTCATATACAGCGTCGCCTTGAAACTGCCGGAATCGCCGCTCGTCTTCAGTGATGCGCCGACGCCCAAAGCCAATGATGCCATGGCCGCCGTGGCAGCCCAGGGGATACTCAAAGGCTATGAAGACGGCTCTTTCCACCCCGATGAACCGGTGACGCGGGAAGAATTTGCCGCCGTCCTCTACCGCTACCTGAAGTACTGCGGCCTGGAAGAAATTGAAAACCACCAGCTGTCCTACGGCGACATTGCCGACGTAGCTCCGGAAAACCGCACGGCCGTAGAATATCTCCAGAGGAAAGACCTCATGACGACGACGGACAACTTGTTCCGTCCCCGGGAAGGTATGACCCGGGCGGCTGCTGCCGAAACGATATACCATATGATGCATTCTGATGCCGATTACGTATCCCATGTCGATGTGGAAAGCCAGGTCATACGGGCCCTCAATGCCGAATATGGCAGCATGCCTGCCTTTTTCCAGCAGGGGACGCTCTACTGGGATGGGGACAAACTGGTCCTCGGATTCAGAGGCTCGCCTCGCATGTTCCTGAAGCAGCGCCTGAAAAAAGATGTGAGCCGCTATGATGTGCTGGTATTCCGCCACGTCCGCTTTGCCCGTGCCGATTACGACCAGCTCATGACAAGGGCTATCAACTGCATCGTTTCCGAAGAAGGCGTGCAGAACTACGTTGGTTCCGTGCCGGATTATAAGAACGAAACCATCGATGTCATCGTGCGCCGTCCTCTGGCCGATACGACCGTACAGAAACTGAATGAACGGATAGGGAAAGGTGTCGTGCGGATTCATGACGTGCGCACGGCCGCCATGCGCCCCCAGCCGGCAAGCCCGGCAGGCGAAACGAAAAAAGCCGGTACGGATACCAACAAGGACTTGTCCCATTCGCCGCTCTACGATGAAGCGACCAATGCCGCCGTCAATTCCGTCATCCGCGACGCCATGAAATAACAGAAAGGGAGACGTGAATGTAATTGAAACTGCTCAAGAAACTTGCAATCGCAGCCTGCACTATGACCTTTATGGTGTGCAATCTGGCTTTTGCCAAATTCGTTGTCCTCGATGATGTTCATTTTGACAAACAACATTCTGCCAAAAATTATAAAATCGTATCCGTCGATAACGGCATACCTACGGAAATCCGTCTCAAGGCAGGCGATTATGGCTATACCCGCATGACGGTAAAGCAGAATAAAAAACTCGTATATATCACGGACCTCCTGACAGAGGATAATATCCATCACATGCAGCGGGTCCAGGACCAGGACAGCGGCCGGATTTTTTACCTGCTTTCCCAATTCAGGCACGCTACGGCTTTTGGCTATGACCCGGTTAAAGGGACCTGGCAGGAATACATCAATTCGAAAAACTATTATGCCGGGTATGACAAGCCCCATGCCAACCTGATTGTCAATAAAGACAATGAACTGGAACTTTCGTTCTTTGTATTCGGTGACGGGGTTCCCAACCATATCTATCAGTTCTTCTGGGATAACAAGGCCAACTGGTTTGGGTACCGCGATTTAGGTTACTACGTCTTCAAGGACGGGAAAAATCATAAAGTATAACCATAACAGGCATTTCCTCAGATAAAAAAACAGGTGCATGCCAGCTGCTTATGATGGTCAGCTGGTATGCACCTGTTTTGTAATGCGATGGGCATAGAGCAGGCAGGGCCGGTTTACTGCCCAAGGAGCAGGCGGGCCAGTTCATCCGGGCTCTGGACGAGGTAATCGGGATGGAGCCGTTCCAGATCTTCTTTGTCGCGGAATCCCCAGGTGACGAGGATGACGTCGAGACCGGCGTTGCGGGCCGTCATGCTGTCTACTTCCGAATCGCCGATGTAGACGGCATCTTCTCTGGCACATCCCAGCCGCTTCAGGGCTTCCCATACCATATCGGGTTCCGGCTTTTTCCGGTAGCGCGGTGATTCTCCCATGGAGAACGATACAAGATGGGAGAAAAATTCTTCGTGGAGTTCGCTGACGGCAGCCTGTCCTTTGTTGGACACGATGGCCGTCTTTCGTCCGCCGGCCTGAAGGGCAGACAGCAGGGACACGATGCCGTCATAGGGGTGGGTATGGCCCTGGCAGTGGCTGCTGTACCAGGTCTTGAATTCCTCGGCTAGTTTTTGCTGCTCTGCCGGGTCCAGATCCGGTGCGGTCCGCTTTATGAGTCCGGTGTAGCCGTATCCCAGAGCGGCCCGGACTTCCTGCCGTGTCCGGACGGGGAGATGATGGGCCCCGTATACATGGGCCAGGGAAGTCGTCAGTTCATCCAGTGTATCGAGGACGGTGCCGTCCATATCAAAAATAATCGCTTTATACTGTTTCATAATACCGCCGTAATGGCGCAAAGCCTCCTTTGGGTAAGTTCGACCCATATTATACCATATTCTATTTCTTTCTGCTCTTTTCAGGTAGAACTGGAAGTTAAATTCTATCTATGATAGAATAGGAGCTAGAATTATTTTTTCAGTCATAGAGGGAGAGGATGAGATGTCTAGTTATTTGCCGTACATTATTGTGGCAGGGATTGTGGTAATCTTTTTCATTATTTGCATGATTCTTTTTTCCGGGAACAAAGCGGAAAAGAATCATCAGAAACAGGAAAGGGCAGAGCAGCAGAGCCTGGCCCAGAAGAGGGCGGAAGAAAAGGCTGCCTGGGCTCAGATAGAAGCGCTCAATGATGAACGGGAAGCGAAACGGCGGACAAGCCAGTCGCATACGGCTCCTGTACCACGGATTTCTACGGTAACGGTCAGGGAACGGGCGGAAAACCCCGATGAAACGGCCTTTGTCACGACAAAAGGGGAAGCCGTACGGCGCAATGGACAGATTGTCTACGAAGAAGCTCCGCAGAAAAACCGCAAGAAAAAGGAAAATTTCGATGCCACACGGGTGTTGTCCCGCGATGAAATCATCGAAGCCATGGATAAAGTAGATAAAGAAGAAGCGGCCGCTTACAAGGCAGAAACGGAAGAAGCCAAGAAAAAGAAAGACGAAGAAGCGGCCCGCGAAGCCGACCGGGAAGAAGCACAGCGTCAGGCTGCAGAGAAAGAAATGATACGCCAGAGAGCAGAAGCGACCCGCAAGCGCCGGGCAGCGGCTGCGGCACAGCGTGCGCGCCTGGTCAGCGACGATGAACAGGAAGACACGACGCTGGCCCAGATGGCGGCGGTCGTGTCGAAAGACCTGGCGGAAAAAGATCAGCCGGCCGGCACGGATGCCCCGGCAGATGATGCCGATGCGACGACGGTCATTCCTGCTTCTGCCGTAACGGCAGCGGCGGCTGCTACGGCAGCTTCTGCCACGGCGCCCGCAGCAAGACCGGCAGCTCCGTCCAAAACGGCAGCGGCCGTCCGCAAAGGCGCTGCCGTTCATACGGCACCAGCTGCTGAAGAGGATGCCCCATCGGATAAGACGCAGATCATGAAGCCCGTCAAGGCCCAGAAACACGATGCGGCTCCCAGTGCGCTGGGCGATGAAACGCGGCGCATGCAGCCACTCCAGGTCGATACGGCTTCGAAAGAACAGGAAGGCCGGACGGCTCCGGCCGCTGCCAAGGCTTCGGCCCATACCCGGCAGGAAAGCAGTCACAATCGTACGAAGAGCCCCTGGGGCAATGACCTGCAGCACCGTACGTCCTCGACCAAACAGGGTCAGGAATCCATCTGGGCCAAAGATGCCGCCGCCAATTCGACGGTCGTCCGGGATTGTGCCTATCATTTCCTGGGCCAGTACGGTATTGCCGGCGATGCCTTCCAGCAGCACGTCAAAAACATAACGGCCGCTGCCTTCAACCGCCTGGGCTGCCATACCGACGACGAACGGGAAAAAGCCGTCGCCCCCCTTCTGGTGCAGGAAGCCCTGCAGAACGTACAGAAGACTTATGCGTCCCAGCCGGAAGACTACGTGGCCACTATGGCCCTGCGCGCCTTTGAAGATATCGTCCGCTGCCCCGTGGCCTCGACGCGCCATCTGGTCGCCATGGATGCCCTGAAAGTCATGCCGTATCTGGGCCGCGGCCATTATCAGATTCTGGCCATCCTGCTGCTCTTCCTCTATTCCCGCAACTCCCATAACGTCGATAAGACGACGTTCTGCCAGTATATCGACAAATACGTCATGCCTTTCCTCGACCATTTCCCGACGGAACGGCCTTATTACCAGCAGCTCGATTATCTCCACTGTACGGCACTGGAAGCCAAGGAAACGCGGTTCCCGGAAATCCTGTCCGATTCCTATCCGCTCCTGTTCCGTTACCGCGGATTTACGGAAGAAGAACTGCGTAAAGCCCTCAAGGGCCACCGCATCCCCAGAGAATACGTCGTACGGTCCTTCAATTCACCGCTCATCAAGCTGGCCCTGATCGACGATTCCATGGCCCTGCGCTTCTTCCGCGTCACGGGCATTACCGACCGGGACATGCAGGACCGCATCATGCGGCTGGCTAAAAAGCGCCCTGCCAATTTCAGTGGCGAAGAAGCACTGGACATCATGGAAGATATTTCGCCTATCCTGGCAGATCTCGGCGATATCTGGGACAGCACGCTGCTGCGCGTCTCCACGCTTTCCCTCCTGGGCCTCTATCTGGCACAGGGCTATGTAAAAGAAATGATTGGCGAGGAATTTGATTTATCCCGCTGGTTTGAATAAAAGGTGGTCTATTGTATGAAAAAAATTCGTAAAGCTGTCATCCCGGCAGCCGGTTATGGTACACGCTTTTTGCCGGCGACGAAAGCGACGCCGAAAGAAATGCTGCCTATCGTCGATAAGCCGACAATCCAGTATATCGTAGAAGAAGCTCTCCAGAGCGGCATTGAAGAAATCCTGATTATCAGCGGTCATGCCAAACGGGCTATTGAAGATCATTTTGATACCAATATTGCCCTCGAACTCAACCTGGAAGAACATCATAAAACGGATTTGCTGCGCATGGTCCGCAGTATATCTGAAATCAATATTCATTATATCCGTCAGAAGCACATGCGCGGCCTGGGCGATGCCATCCTCTGTGCCCAGTCCTTTATCGATGACGAACCTTTTGCAGTCCTTCTCGGCGATGATGTCGTATACAACGAAACCAACCCGGCCCTGCAGCAGATGATCGACATCTACAATTCCCTGGGCACGACCATCCTGGGCTGTCAGGAAGTGCCCCAGGAAAAAGTTTCCTCCTATGGCATCGTCAAGGGCGTTCCTACCGATGATCCCCGTCTCATGCGCGTCGTCAACATGATTGAAAAGCCGTCCGTTGCCGAAGCACCGAGCCGGACTGCCGTTCTCGGCCGCTACATCATCACTCCCGATGTCTTTGAAGTACTGCGCCGGACCGAACCGGGAAAAGGCGGCGAAATCCAGCTGACCGATGCCCTTCAGACCATGGCAGCCCGGGAAGCCGTCTATGCATACTGCTTCTCCGGCAAGCGCTATGACGTAGGGGATAAACTGGGCTTCCTCAAGGCTACTGTCGAATACGCCCTGCGCCGTCCTGATTTGGGCGATTCGTTCCGGGATTATCTGAAGAGTCTGTCTTTATAAGAAACAAGCAAGGTCAAAAAATCAAAGTCGCTATGTAAAAAGAGCACCGTTCAGGTATTGATTATTGCTAAGCGTCATGCTATACTTAGGATGAATCATAAAGAATGATTATTCCTTTTAATAGTGTGAAAGAAGGGGTTTGTATGAAAATAGAAGAAGGTACCGTAGTAGGGTTAAATGATAATGGTCTCGTCGATGTCAAAGTCGGCCGTCATTCCGACTGTATTTCCTGTGGTGCCTGTGATGGGGCACAGCACATCGTCGTCCAGGCACTGAATCCGGTCGGCGCCAAAGTCGGGCAGCATGTCAAATTCGAAATGCGGGAAGTCAACATCGTCATTGGCGCATTCGTCTGCTTCATCATGCCGCTCCTGGTCGCTGCAGCCGGTGTCTTCATCGGCCGCATGATAGCCCAGTCCCAAGCATTGGATGTCGTCAACCTGGAAATTGCCGGCGGCATCATCGGCTTCCTCATCGGAGTCGTGGGAGTCAAACTCTTTGACCGTAAAATCACGAACGATGCCAACGCCCGCCCGAAAATCGTAGAAGTCGTGCAGGGCCGGTAAGAGAGCATACAAAGAATGAGACTGTCTTTTCAGGCAGCCTCTTCTTTTTTACCCGGATTATATCCATATGCTCTGGTATAGTGAAAAAAACCTGTCCAGTGACAGGTTTTTTTCAGTTTGGCAATTTTTCTGCCAGCGACAGGGTCGTCCCGTCCTGACGGGTGACGCTCATCACGCGGAGCTGGCTCCTCGTATCGTCCAGATTTTCCCGGCTCATGAGAGCGTACTGGCTGGGGATGAGGGGATTGAGCAGGAACTGGCTGGTGTGTGGCTTGCCCGATGCTGCCGGCGTCAGCCGCAGGGTGCCAGAATACAGCACGGCATGGTCGCCGGAACGCTGGAGCTCATAGACACCGCGGATTTCCCGGATTTCTTCCGGTTTCCCTTCGAATACGGGCGTATAGGTGATGCGCAGGAAGGTCTGATGATTGGATCCTTTGACAAGAGTGGCCGATACGTTCCGGATTTTGATCAGTCCGTCCAGCTGGCGCTGGATCGGGCGGTTGTATGCGGCCAGACGCTGATCCCAGGCGTCGTTGATTTCACTGATGAATGCCGGTGCATCGGCAAGGCCCGTAATGCGCCACTGCTTCGGTCCCGTACGGGTCAGTTCGATGGTGCAGGTCAGATTCCTGTCGAGCCGTTCATTATATAAGGTGACCGTCATGTGAGCGTGGCTGCTGTCTGTCTTATGGGCGTAGCGGGAAGAAACATAGTGCCAGCCCGAGACGGGAAAGGGAAATCCCAGGGCCTGCAGGCGGAGACGGACATTTTCTGCCGCTCCGGCGCGGTCTGCATCGTCTTTCTCCTTCTGCATGGTCAGGTGGAACAGGCGGCTGCTGTCGGTGATGAAATCATCCCGCAATGGCGCCCAGGCCAGCTGCAGGACCGGCAGGGAATCGATTCCGCCGCCCCGCGAGGCCATGCCGTCGAAGAGTCCGGCTGCAATGGCCTTATCATCGACAAGAGCCGTGACCGTTTCCTCATCGTCGCTTTGTATGGCCCGGTTGAGGACCCGGACGGAATAATCGGGCGTCGCCTTGTATACGTGCTCATAGTTGAGTACCGCCGCTTCCAGACAGAAAAGCAGGATACAGATGGCAGCCAGTATGGAGACATCCGGTTTGGGTATTCTATGCGAATTCATGGGCATTCCTTCTTTGCGTATGAGACAAAAATATGATGACTTAAAAGTATTATACCATTTTTATGCCGTTTCTGAAAAAGGAAACGTATTATTTTTGTAGAACTATAGATAGTGAGACCTGAAATTTAACCTATATAGTGAGGAGTGATACGGTGATTACCATACATGATAGAACCCATAATACAGACTATACCGTAGAAAAAGGGACGACACTGCTCGCCCTGAGCCGGCAGTGCTGTCCCGAAGCCGACCCGCCTGTGGCAGCGGCCCTGTACAACAACGAACTGGCCGGCCTGCAGACGAAAATAGAAGAAAAAGGCGATGTCGAATGGTACCAGCTGAATACACTGGAAGGCAACCAGTGCATCATACGCACGGCCATCCTGCTCCTCGTGCGGGCCGTGGCCGAACTCTATCCCGACGGCAAGGTGCTGGTCAAACATGCCTTGCGCAAATCCCTTTACTGTGAACTGGAAATCGGCCATAACGTGACCATCCACGATGTGGAAGCTATCAAGCGCCGCATGGACGAAATCGTCGAACAGGACGAAACCATCACCCAGGTCAAAGTCAGCACCCAGACGGCGCTGGCCATGTGCCACAACCGGGACCTCAAGCACGAAGCGGAACTGATGAGCCATGTCGATGTGCCCTATGTCCTGGCCTATCAGTGCGGGCAGATACTGGACTACTACATGGGGCCTCTCCTGCCCAGCATGGGATACCTGACCTGCTTCAACCTGCGACTCTATGCGCCGGGTATCATACTGGAGTACCCGAAAGTAGAAAATCCTAACGAACTGCCGCCGTACAAGGAAATCCCGAAAATGGCCCGCCTCTTCCTGGAAGCGGAAGAATGGGGGCGCATCGTCCGCTGTGAATACGTCTCTGACCTGAACCGCTATATCGGGGACGGGACCATCCAGGATATCGTCGATATGGCCGAAGCCCTGCAGGAAAAGAAACTGGCCGAACTGGCCGACTATATCGTGGCCCAGCGGCCCAAAATCAAAGTCGTCCTCATTGCCGGCCCGTCCTCTGCCGGCAAGACGACATTCTGCAAACGGCTGACCACCCAGCTCCGCGTCAATGGCCTGCGGCCGGTGCGCATTTCCCTGGACGACTATTTCTATAACAGAGAAGATACGCCGCGCAATCCCGACGGCAGTTACGATTTCGAATCACTGCGCGCCATCGACGTGCCCCTGTTCAACCAGCAGATCGATGACCTCAATCAGGGCAAAGACGTCCACCTGGCCCGTTTTGAATTCGTCGAAGGCAAGCGCTATTTCGACGAAAAGCCGACGCGCCTCGAACCGGGCCAGCCCATCGTCGTAGAAGGCCTTCACGCCCTGAATGATTCCCTGACCTACATGCTGCCCCGCTATGAAAAAGTCAAGATCTCCCTGGGCGTCCTGACGCAGATACGCATCAATGACCACAACCGCATTTCCACGTCGGACACGCGCATCATCCGCCGCATGGTCCGGGATCATCAGTTCCGCGGCCGCGGTCCCGAAGCGACCATGGAAATCTGGGGCGACGTGCGCCGTGGCGAAGAAAAGAATATCTATCCCTATCAGGAAGATGCCGATACCATCTTCAACACGGCTCTGCCATACGAACTGGCCGTCCTCAAACCCTATGCCGAACCGCTCCTGGAATCGATCGGACAGGACAGCCCCTATTATACGGAAGCCCAGCGCCTGGTCAAATTCCTGAAGCCCTTCAAGCCCGTAGATTCGTCCGTCGTCCCCATGAACTCCCTCCTGAGGGAATTTATCGGCAAATGACAGACCATTGCGCGGCCGGTGCGGGGTATACGAATTTATCATTGACAAAGCCTAAGTGGATAGATATAATAGTATAGTCGAGGTAGAAATATGAAACTACAAGTCGAAGAAGCACTCAAAGAAATGGGGAAGTATTTCCCTTTTTCGTTTGAACGTCCGGCTGCCGAGCTCGGTGATGTAGATGATTTCCCCTGGAAAGATGCTACCGTAGCTGTGGAAGGAACGTATTGTTTCGATGGCAATCATCTCCTTGTAGAAGGGACGATTCGTACATCGGGCATGTATCCCTGCAGCCGTTGTCTGACACCGGTATCGGTGGATCGGAATGAAACACTGTCTGAAGTCTATGGTACGGAAGCAGAGCTTCCCGAGGACGTATTGCCCTATAACGGGGAATACATCGATTTGACGGAGACAATTAGAGAAACGTTGATCCTCAGCGAGCCCATGAGGGTATTGTGCCGGCCTGACTGCAAAGGGCTTTGTCCGCAGTGCGGTGCAAACCTGAATGAAGGACCCTGTAGTTGTCCTACCGACAAGATTGATCCGAGGCTTGAAGCCCTGGCTCAGTTATTACGATCCAAAGAAAAGCACTAGAAACACGTACCATGTGATTTAAGGAGGTGCAGAACATGGCAGTACCGAAGAACAGATTATCCCAGACTCGTCAGAAGATGCGTCGTGCAAACTGGAAATTGACAGCACCGGGCTACGTAGAATGCCCGCAGTGCCACGAAGCAATGATGCCTCATCATGTATGCCCGACTTGCGGCTACTATAAAGGCAAACAGGTTGTCAACAACACAACAGCTGAATAAGAGTAAGCATAAAAAGCGTCCCTTAAAAGGGACGCTTTTTTATGTCCTGGCCGGTTCAAAGTGCAGTGTAGCAGGCCACCCAGCAAGAGGATGCCGGTTATTTCCCGCAGACATCAAACTTCAAACTATCCCTTCTCTTCCGTCGCACCTTTTGTGCAGCGGATTTTTTTATAACTCAGCTCTATGGGAAAAATGACTTGTCATGAAAGTTTTACATGAAATACGGGCGGGTTGTATTGTTCTTTAAAATATAATTCGTAAATGCAAACACAAAAAATGTAATGTAAGACGAAACAAATGATGTAGCGAAATTATAGGAAATAGGCAAAATAACTAATTGTAGTGCCTTGGTGTCCTAATCACAGATGAGGCGTCAAACAGTGAGAACATGGCGTTTTTATAAAATAGAGACGGACTGATACCTGTATTATGTTATTTCGTACCATTTTACGTTTGTCGGAATTTTGTCCAGTTATAGAAAACATAGTATAAATACATAGATGAATATAAATATACAAACCACACTCATTTTGGCGTTTTATATATCAGAATAAAATATCATATACCAGAAGTAAGTAAACATAAAAACAATAAAATATTACCGTAATGGACACTTAATTGCGATATAATTGTGACAAAATAACGTTTTATGGTATAATACTAAGTAAACCACGACTATTTTATGTAATGATAATAATTATAATACAGGAGGTTGTTTTATGAATAAAATATACAAAGTCATCTGGAGTCATGTAAAACAATGCTATGTCGTTACATCAGAACTGGCCAAAGCTCATGGCCGGACGTCCATCGGGGTGGGGACTTCGCGATTAGCCGTCGCCGCCCTCACTGCCTTCGTCCTCACCGCTGGCGTCACCAGTGCAGGACTGGCGGCAGATAAGGACATTGTGGACAAGGGGGCCCAGCCCATTGCTTATGACATCAGTCCGGCCAACGACGGGACCAATATTGCCATCGGCAAGAATGCCAAGGTCTTTATCGGCGGCGGGACCCAGGAATCCATGCTTTCCTTCGGGGAAAAGGTCAATGAGGGGTTCTTCAGCATGGACATCCATGATAACAACCATGCGAAGCAGAATCTGCCGGAAGCCATCGCCGTGGGGACGAATTCGTATGCCCGTACAGGCTCCATCGAAATTGGTGCTCATACACTGGCAGAAAATAAGATTTCCATCGGTGATACCACAGCGGACAAACTGCGTCAGTTTGGTGTAGCCTCCACCACACTGGGGACCAATTCCTATACCGGCGGCGGTTTTGCTACGACCATTGGCAGCTATAATGTACAAACCAGTCCGTATGAAGCAAAAGATAAATGGGATACGCTTGGCAATGCGACGAAAAATGCATTTTCTACGGTTATCGGTACCTTCAATTCCAATGAATCCATGACAGGAAGCAGCAGCAGCGGCGTCGCCAATATAATTTCTGGTATGGCCAACAAAGTGACCAACAGCAACGGTGCTATTGTCATGGGGGCCGGAAATAGTGTAAAAGAATCAAGCAGCTACATTGATGCCTCTCCTTACAGTACGCACTTTGACTCTGCTGCTGATATGCAGAAAGCTTTGATGGATGGCGTTGCCAGCAGTGCGGGCGGTGCTACTTTGGTTATTGGTGGTGCCAACAGCGCTGAAAAGACCCAGAATTCACAAATCATGGGCGTGGGGAACTCCATGAAATCGACGACTTACAAGAAAGTACAGTACAACTATCTGGATGGGTTCAACAGTTCCATTACCGATGCCAGCCATGTAAAGGTGCTGGGACAGGGTGTCACGATCAATAAGGGGGCTGATTCCAACACGGTCATCGGCGATTATCGCACCGTAGCAGAAGACCAGACCCATAACGTGATTATCGGCAATGCCGACGAAACGGCGCCCATCACAACAGAGAAAAAAGACACAGTCATCCTCGGTCATAATGCTAATGCCACTATCGATGGCAGTGTAGCTATTGGCTCTGACTCGATTGCAAATGTAGAAAAAGGGCAGAAGGGCTATTATGTCAAACATGACCAGCGCAGTGAAGAAGGTCAGGGCTATCCGTTCCAGAAAAATGATTCTGCGTGGATTTCTAGGGCCGGTGCCGTGTCTGTCGGTGATACGACGAATGAAGATCAGTCAAAGTGGATTACCCGACAGATTACGGGCGTAGCAGCTGGTACGAACGATACCGATGCTGTCAACGTGGCACAGTTGAAGAACAGCCAGACCCGGTTTTATAGTATTTATGATCCCGGTGATAACTGGTTAGGCATTTTCCCACAGATTCCAAATTGGGAAAAATATAAAAATGAAGACAATCAGGGTGCTCAGGGATACTGGTCCATGGCCGCAGGCTTTGGTACTTCTACCGGTGGCATTGCCAGCACCGTTATTGGTTCTTTAAGTAAAATCGACAATAAATGGACTGACGGAGAACCGAATGGATTTCAGGGTGCAACAGCTGTATCTGTTGGTACGCTTAACTTCAATCTCAGCGACCAGGTTACAGAGAAAGAGGTCAGCTCTGACGATCCCCGTGTTATCTTTCAAAGCAAAGAAGAGAGTGGTGTAGCGAATAGCATCGTCGGCCAGGGCAATCTAACTAAGAATTCTAATGGCGCATTAATTTATGGTGCCGGCAATATCGTTACGGATTCCTATCGCCGAGTTGTTGCTAATGGGGACAAAGATTTTGAAAGCTTGATCGGCCAGGATATGGAAAGTCTTCTTTCTAATCCGGAAAAGGCAATCAAGACGCTTGGGAAAATAGTTGACATCAGTGGTGGCAAGGTCATGGCCATAGGTGGCGGCAACGTCGTAGATAAAGCCTATGACAGCCAGGTCATGGGTGTTGGCAACACAGTCGTTGGCGATGCAGTTAACTTTGAATATAAGGAGTCGCCAGAAGTTAGCAATCTTCCTGAAGGTACATTTGATGAACAGGTTATAAAAGAAGCATCCAGAGACGCAGATGTCTGGACCCAGTATATGGGATCTATCCGGAAGCAAGGAACTTTGCTGAACCTCGTCGATGGTTACTACAGCACTTTGAAGAATGGCCAGAATGACTATCTTATTGGTACAGCTAATGAAGTGACTGGCGATCCTTCGAAAAATAAATCGAACATTGTCTTTGGCGATTATCATAAACTGAATAATGGGAATAACAATATCATCATCGGTTCTGCTGACGGTGCTGTCGTAGAAAAAGCTAAAGGATATTACGAAGACTCTGAATCCGGCATAACCACTTCACAGGAAATCACAGGTCAGAAACAGCATACTGAAAACCTCGAAGATGCTGTCATGATTGGCCATAATGCGGATGTACAGAAAAATGGCGGTGTAGCCATCGGTGCCGGTTCCGTAGCTGTTATCGATAAGGATCAAGTCGGTTATGACCCGGCAAATGGTGACCATCATACTGATACCACTGGCACCTGGAAGTCGAAAGCTGCCGCTGTTTCCGTTGGTCAAATTGTAAAAAATGAACAAGGACAATTGGATGCAGAAAAGACTATTACCCGTCAGATTACCAACGTCGCAGCTGGTACGCAGGATACAGATGCTGTTAATGTTGCCCAGCTCAAGGCTGTGAGCGATACCGTTGATGCTTCGAAGACGAAGTATTACAGTGTCCGGGATATACCGTTTACATCAGCACAATATGCTGAATATACTAATGAAAAGAATGACGGAGCCAAGGAAATGGGGGCTCTGGCAGCCGGGTATATGACCTATGCCGGCGGCATCGCTTCAACGGTAACGGGTTCCCTGTCTGGTGTTATTAATCAGGCAGCTGCTTCAGGCCGTCAGGATTTCCGTGGGGCTACGGCCTTGTCTTATGGTACCTTTAACATCAATAATAATACTGAAAATTCTGGAGCCTTTAGCGGTGTCGCCAACAGCATCGTAGGGCAGGCTAACGTGACCACCGATTCCAACGCGGCTATGGTCTACGGCGCCGGGAACAGCGTCACCAATTCCTACCGGGCCATCGACGTTCAAAAAGCCGGTGCCATCATGCAGGGCCAGAAGGACCCGAGGCAGCTGAACGAGGCCCTGAAGGCAGCCGTTCCCACCAGCGGGGCCCAGGTCATGGTCATGGGTGGCGGCAACACCGTGGATAAAGCTTACATGACCCAGGTTGTGGGCGTGGGCAACACGGTGACCGGCAGCGACAAGGAATACGTAGAAGGGACCTCCACCCAGCTGAACTACGTGGATGGCTTCTACAATAAAGTGGAAAATGGCAAGAACGATTATGTGATCGGTTCCCATAATACTCTCACCAGCAGCAGCGTGGATACGAACAAATCCAATCTGGTGCTGGGCGACAACCACAAACTGACCGACCGGACGAACAACGTAATCCTGGGTTCTGCCGATGACGAACTGACCACCTCTGCTTCCGACGCCGTCCTCATCGGCCACAATGCCGACGTGAAAGTGGATGGCGGCGTGGCCCTTGGCAGCGGGTCTGTGGCTTCTACGGATAAAGACGTGGAAGGCTATGATCCTCTGAAGAAGGGTGCCAGCGAATCGTCTGACAAGGCCTGGAAATCCTCCTGGGCAGCGGTTTCTGTAGGCGATGGGACCCATACCCGCCAGATCACGGGTGTGGCGGCCGGGTTTGCGGATACCGACGCCGTGAACGTGGCTCAGTTGAAGAGTGTGGCTAGCCTGCCCGTCCACATCTACAGCGGTGGCAAGGTGAGCAGCGGCAGCTACACGGCCGGCGGCCCTGTAGCCAATCCGACCATCAGCAGCCTGCAGTTTGACTTCGGCGACGGCCTGAAAGCAGAAGAAGTGGGCGCAGAAGGAGACAAACGCGTCCTGGTATCCCTGGATAAGGATGCCCTGAAGGGCGACCCTGATTTCAAGGGGGATAAAGGCGACAAGGGTGATAAGGGCGATAAAGGTGACACCGGCGCAACCGGCGCCCAGGGCGAACAAGGTCCGAAAGGCGATAAAGGTGACACCGGTGCTCCCGGCAAGGATGGTAAGGACGGCAAAGATGGCGGCGTAGGCACCGTTGTTGGCGACGACACCAACATCACCGTGGCCAACACCGAAACCGATGCCACCAAACCGGCCAACTATAAGGTTTCCCTGAATAAGGCCATCACCGTGGATAAGGTGACCGCAGGCGATACCACGATTTCCAGCAATGGTGTCTCCATTGCCGGTGGTCCGTCCATGACGAAGGACGGCATCGACGCCGGCGGCAGCAAGATTACCAATGTGGCAGCCGGTACCGCCGATACCGACGCTGTGAACTACGGCCAGTTGAAGGGCGTGGAAAGCAGCGTACAGAACAACACCACGAACATCAACCGGTTGAGCGGCCGTGTATCCAACCTCGATAACCGCATCAACAAAGTCGGTGCCGGTGCAGCGGCTCTGGCAGCGCTCCATCCGCTGGACTTCAATCCCGATGACAAATGGAACTTTGCTGTCGGATATGGCAACTACCGCAACGCTAACAGTGTAGCACTGGGAGCTTTCTACCAGCCCAACGAAAATACCATGTTCAACGTGGCAACCAACTTCGGAAACGGCGAAAACATGATTAACGCCGGCGTCAGCTTCAAGATTGGCAAAGGAAACTCCTATGCCGGTGTCAGCAAGGCCCAGCTGGTAGCAGAAAATCAGCAGCTCAAGGCAAACGATGTCCTGCAGGATCAGAAGATTCAGAAACAAGATCAGGAAATCCAGGAACTGAAGAAAGCCCTGGAAGAACTGAAAAGCCGTATCAAATAACAGAATAACCTTATCTGACTGATACAAACAAAACGCCCCGCATCAGAAGAGCCTTCCTCTAATTCTGATGCGGGGCGTTTTGCATCTGTGCCGGTTTGAAGAACAGCATCGCATGGCTCCCCTGGGAAGCAGGAGCTGGCGCCAACGGCCGACTTAGGCAGAGAACCGCATTTGAAGGAGCGTAGCGACGCGCAAATGTGTGTAGGGGCTCACGGCCGGGGGACTTCTTCTGTCTGCCTCACCGGTTATAGCATCATCTACGGCGTTGTCGTCTATCAACGTAGCCCCGCTACGCCTCTTTCCTCCGCCTTGTATCTGACACCATAGCCGATGATTCCGATGCAAAGCGCCCCCAGTCGTGAGCCCTCGCCTATGCCGAAACACAGTGCCTTATTGTAGCACCTTGCCAGATATATATGAATATCGTAGTGGGGGTCTTTTATCATCTGAGTCCGAGGAACGTAGCACGACGGACAGGGTTCTAACGCAGCAAACCGGCATTCCTGCTAACCACTAACCACTGACCACTATCCACTATCCACTATCCCTTCCCGGCCTGCAGCCCTCTACATAAAATTGGAATAAAATCCAAATCCATGATATTATATATAAAGATAGGAATAAATTCCAAATTTTTACTATAAAATAGGATAATTAGGAAACAATTCCAGAAAGGAGTTGCTATGAAACTGATACCCAGACCAGAATATCTGGATTTTTTGAAGCGTTATCAGAACCATCATTTGATTAAGGTGATTTCTGGTGTCCGCCGGTGTGGGAAATCTACTATTTTTTACTTGTACCGGCAATATTTATTGCATCATGGTGTAGCTCCCGAACAAATTATTACCATAAATTTTGAAGACCTGGCTTATGAACCGTTGTGTGAATACCATGCATTATATCAGTATATTACAGAACGGATGCAGACGGATAGGATGAATTACATCTTTCTCGATGAAATACAGCATGTAAAAAATTTTGAAAAAGTGGTAGACAGCCTGTTTATTAAAGAGAATACCGATGTGTATATCACCGGATCCAATGCCTATTTTATGTCTGGTGAGTTAGCGACGCTTTTGACAGGCCGCTATGTGGAGCTGTCGATGCTGCCCTTGTCATTTCGGGAATTTTGTCAGGGAATGCCTGATTCCCTGTCGGTGCCTGAACAATATAACGCCTATGTCCGAGTGAGTTCTTTTCCCTATGCCCTGCAGTTTCAACACGATTTCCAGGCCGTAGAGGAATACCTGTCAGGGATTTACAATACGATTCTGGTCAAAGATACATTACAGCGGATGAGAAGCGGCGATACGATGATGATAGAGAGTCTGATGAAATTTCTGGCCGCGAATATAGGCAGTCTCATTTCACCTAATAAAATTGCCAATTCCCTGACTAGTGCTGGCAGGAAAATAGATAATAAGACCGTTGAAAAATATTTACAAGGTCTGAAGGATAGTATGCTCATTTATCAGGCAGACCGATTTGATATACGGGGAAAACAGCTGCTGAAAATCAATGCCAAATACTATCTGGTTGACCCCGCCTTCCGTCGCCTTTTGATCAACGATACCGGGCGTGACACGGGTCACATTTTGGAAAATGTCGTATACCTGGAATTACTGCGCCGGGGAGGCAAGGTATACGTTGGCCAGCTGCCCAAAGGAGAAATTGACTTTGTCGTTGAACGGTCCGGAACCAGAGAATACTACCAAGTAGCAGAAAGTACACTGCTCCCGGAAGTGCTCGAACGGGAATTGAAACCGCTACGCGCCATACCGGATCAATATCCCAAATACCTGCTGACACTGGATGAAATTCCCTCAGAAGCAGATTACAACGGCATCAAAAAGAAAAATGTCCTCCGCTGGCTGCTGGGGGATGGCTTCTAACGTGCAGCGGCGTCTGGCTTCCAACGCAGTGAACCGGCCCAAAGCCTACTAATCACTAACCACCGACCACTGTCCTTCCCGACCTGCGTTTTTTTCATCAAACATCAAACATCAAACATCAAACTTCAAACTATCTTTTCACTAACCACTAACCACTATCTTTTTCCAGCCTTCAAATTATCCCTTCCTTCCCGACAAAATAAAAAAAATGTAACTATTGACATTACAACTTAGATGATATATGCTTATAAATGTTAGGACGATATTTTGTTACTACTAGGAGGAATGACTCATGGACGCAAAAACGATAGAAGCCGTAACGGCTAAGACCAACGATTTACTGGCAGCACCGAGCTGCAATCCGAAATTGAAAGCAGCTGCTGAAAAATGGCTGGCTGCCGCTGACAAAGATGCCGAAACTCCGGCTTATATCGACGCTCTGAAAAATGGTGTATCTACCATTGACGAACTGCTTGGCTTTGCCGGTTCCGATTTTGCCAAAAAGCTTCTCGGCGAAGAAGGCGCTAAAGGACTCCTGGCTCATGCCAAAGATATTCAGGCTAAAGGGGCCAAGTATTGCGACTGCCCGGCATGTACGGCTGCACTGGCTATATTGGACATTCTCCACGCTATCTGATATGCCGGACTATTACGTATAGGATGCATAGAAGGCTGTGACAGATTCATTTCTGTTGCAGCTTTTTTTGTGCTGTTCTGGTATAGGACAGCAGGCTGGCCGTATGGAAGAAACCTACGAAACGTGCTACACTGAAACAATGCAAAGGAATAAAGGAGGTGCCTTATGGAACAGACAAAACGGAAACAGGCCCGCAAGGGGATGGATATGCTTCACGGTTCTATTGCCGATAAATTGTTCTTCTTTGCTATGCCCGTCGGCCTCATGGGCATGTTTGAACAGCTCTTTAATAGTGCTGATGTCTTCATCCTCGGGCGGTTTGTCGGGAAAGATGCTATGGCGGCCGTCGGGAATAATATGCCTGTCATCGGCCTTCTGGTGACGCTCCTCATGGGGATTTCCCTCGGTGCCAATGTCGTCATTGCCCAGTATCTGGGAGCCCGGAAGGATGAGAAAGTGGAAGCAACGGTGCAGACGGCTATCCTCCTTTCTCTGGGCATGGGACTGGCGCTCATGATCATAGGGGAACTCATCGTGTCTCCGGCTCTTGCAATTCTCGCCGTGCCGAACGACGTGTATCCTATGGCAGAATTGTATCTGCGGATTTTCCTCCTGGGTCTGCCGTTCCTTTCCCTATATAATTTCGAAGCGGCCGTGTTCCGCAGCTGTGGTGATGGCCGGACGCCACTGTACAGTCTGGTGGCAGCCAATGCAATCAATATCGTCCTCGACCTGCTTTCTGTCACCGCTTTCGGTCTGGGCCTTACGGGTGTCGTCGTGGCGACGGTCCTTTCTTTTGCCGTCAACGCGGCCATCTTATTTGTCTTACTATGTCGTACAGCCGACCGGATCCGCCTGCAGCGGCATCATATGTGTTTTTCCCACAGTGAACTCTGCCGCATCATGCGCATCGGCCTGCCGGCAGGGTTGCAGGGCATGGTCTTTGCCCTCTCCAATGTGCTGATCCAGTCGGCCCTCAATAGTCTGGGGACGGAAGCCATGGCAGCTTCGACAGCGGCCTTCATCATAGAAAATAATATGTACTGCTTTGTCAATGGATTCAGTCAGGCGGCAACGACCTTTGTCGGGCAGAATTATGGGGCACGGAATCTGCGCCGCTGTTTCCGCATCACCAAGGTGGCCTTCGCCGTAGAAGGAGGGTTTCTCCTGGTAGTGGTGACGCCGGTACTCCTTTTTTCCAAACCGCTGATTTCCCTGTTCAACAGTGATCCCGTCGTCGTGCAGCTCGGGTCGCTGCGGCTGTTCTGTATTGCCGGCACGTTTTACCTCAATGGCATCATTGACATCATCTCCGGGTCCCTGCGGGGCTACGGCTATTCCTTGCCGCCAGCTGTCGTCGTTCTCGTTGGTATCTGCGGTGTCCGTATCCTCTGGCTCTATACGGCATTTGCCTCTCACCGCGACTTCTTTACTCTCATGCTGGCCTATCCCGTGAGCTGGGCCGTGACCATCGTCGTCCTGACCGTCGTATACCGCATGTGCCGCAAGCATATCGTCCTCGGGCTGCTCACAGACCGCTAAAGAAAATGGCTGAACAGGGGAGCGCCCCGTCCTGTTTCTGAAGGAGTTCAAGCAACAGACCGGTACGGTTATGATGGAAAAGTTCTGTTCTCTCCCAGGCAATATTTATGATTAATATATGGATTTGATAGAAGGTTTCGATTTTCACCGGTGAAACGCGGCATTTTCAGCGAACTTCATAATCTGGAAACAAGCAGTGTCATCAATGGGCAGCTATGCCAGCTGAACCGGCTCTGCATCGGAAGAAGTGCGGCTTTGGCCCATGCGCAGTAACACAGGCGTGAAAAACGGGTAGCCTTAGTGTAAAAATTGAGTCAAAGAGGCCGGTGACAGAGGGGAAACCCTTTGTGTAACGGCCTCTTTCATGTTATAATGAACGTTAGTCTGTTTATTTCTATTTCTATGGTATTTCATCAAAAGGAGACGGCAGTGATGCGGGCAATGGGAATCGATCCGGGGACGGCTATCTGTGGCTTTGGCGTCGTCGATGCTATGGGGAGCCGGCTGAAACCGGTGACATACGGCACGGTACAGACGACACCGGAGTATACCGATGCCGAACGGCTGGTCATGCTCTACGACGGCCTGAACGAACTCTACGACAAGTATAAGCCCGATGTCATCGGTGTGGAACAGCTCTTTTTTAACCGCAATGTCACGACGGCCATCACCGTCGGCCAGGCCCGGGGCATCATCCTCCTTACGGCCCAGCAGGCCCATATCCCGATTCTGGAATTTTCCCCGCTCCAGGTCAAACAGGGTGTCACCGGCTATGGGCGGGCGACGAAGGAACAGGTCATCGATATGACCATGCGCCTTCTCGGCATCCGGGAGAAAATCAAGCCCGATGATGCGGCCGATGCGCTGGCTATGGCGATTTATACCATTTATTCCCGTCATTCCCTGAGTTTGAAAAGGACGGTCCAATTATGATCGGTTATCTGAAAGGTACTATTACTCATATTTTTGAAAATGCCTGTTTCATCGATGTAAACGGCGTCGGCTACCGGGCTATCGTGTCCGGTTCGACCCTGGGAAATCTGACCATCGGCAAAGAAACGATGCTCTATACGTATATGAGTGTCAGTGAAAATGATATCACCCTCTACGGATTCCTGACCCAGGATGAATATGAATTGTTCCTGCTCCTCATCACGGTCAATGGCATCGGTCCCAAACTGGCGGTAAACGCCCTGGGAGCCGTCACGCCGGATCAGATGCGGCTGGCCATCAGCCAGAGCAATATGAGTGTCCTGACGAAGCTGCCGGGCATCGGCAAGAAGACGGCCAACCGTCTCGTGCTGGAGCTGAAAGACAAGGTGGGGACGCCCGGTGACAGTGATGTCATGGCGGTGACTGTGGAAGATGCGACAGCGCCACAGGGCATGGCTGCCGAAGCGCTGGCGGCTCTTCAGTCGTTGGGCTATTCCGAACAGGAAGCGCTGCCGGTCATCCAGAAACAGGCTGCTGCCTGCGATAGTGTAGAAAGCCTTATCAAGGCGGCTCTGCGCAGTCTCGGCAGCGGGAGGTAACAGATGGAAGAACATCGCATCATTGAGACGGCCGACTTGCCGGGTGATTCCTGGCAGTACAGTCTGCGGCCTCATTATTTAAAGGAATATATCGGCCAGACCAAGGCCAAGGAAAATCTGCGCGTATTCATTGAAGCGGCGAAACTGCGCAAGGAAGCGCTGGACCACGTGCTCCTGTACGGGCCGCCGGGCCTGGGCAAGACGACCATGGCCGGCATCATCGCCAATGAGCTGGGCGTCAATCTGCGCATCACGTCCGGCCCGGCAATCGAACGGCCCGGCGATCTGGCAGCCCTGCTGACCAATCTGCAGGAACGGGACTTGTTGTTCATCGATGAAATCCACCGTCTGTCCCACAGCGTAGAAGAAGTGCTGTATGCGGCCATGGAAGATTACGCCCTCGATATTGTCATCGGCAAGGGACCCAGTGCCCGGTCGGTGCGTATCGACCTGCCGCCGTTTACCCTGGTCGGTGCGACGACACAGGTAGGACGCCTGGCACCGCCTCTCCGGGACCGCTTCGGCGTCATCTGCCGTCTGGAATTTTATAAGCCCGAAGAACTGGTGCTCATCATCTGCCGGACAGCGCAGATCCTCGATATCGAAATAGAGGAACAGGGGGCACTGGAAATCGCCCGCCGCAGCCGGGGCACACCGCGTATTGCCAACCGCCTGCTGAAGCGGGTCCGCGATTTTGCCCAGGTAGCCGGAGCACCGGCTATTACCAGCGACATTGCCTCGTCGGCACTGGACCGGCTGGAAGTAGACCGTTGCGGCCTGGACCGGACGGACCGGCGGGTACTGCAGGTCATTATCGAGAAGTTCGGCGGCGGTCCCGTCGGCCTCGATACGATTGCGGCGGCAATCAGCGAGTCCGTCGATGCCGTCGAAGATGTCTATGAACCGTTTCTCATGCAGCAGGGATTTTTGAACCGTACGCCCCGGGGACGGGTCGTGACGGCTGCAGCCTATCGTCACCTCGGCCTGCCTGAACCGGGACGGGATGACGGCGCCAAGAGTACGTCACTCTTTTAGGAGACACTATGGCTAAAACACTGATTTACATCGGAATCTTTTTTATCATTGCCGGCGCAGCCTGGATGGGACTGGATCAGCTGGGACTGTCCCGGTTCCTCGGACACCTGCCGGGAGACATCCATTTCACCAGGGGAAATACGTCTTTTTATTTTCCCATCGTGACCTGTATCGTCATCAGTGTCGTCCTTTCTATTATTCTCAACTTTTTTTCCCGCCATTAAGAGAGGAGCGGCTTTATATGTGGTTTAAAAAGATAGCGTGTCTTGTTACGGCCGCCTTTTGCCTCGTTTCCTTTGGGGGAACGGCCGTTGCATCGGGCATGGGTCAGCCTGTGCGCATCGGCATCCGCGAAGGGCGCGGTTCGGTCGCTTTCACCAGTGACAGCGGCCTGGGCGTCTGGAAAAACGGGTCCCTGTGGAAGAAATATCCCGCCCATACGCCCTTGCAGGTTGCCCTCAAGGGTAATACCGTGACCGTCGGCGGCGCTGCCGCTGCTGGCGCCGTCGAAGTTCGCCCTCTTTCATCTTCCGGGTCGGTGAAGATTACTGACGGCTATGCCTATCGCGGTGCTATAAGAGTCATGAAATCGCCCCAGCGGTGGGGCCTGACCGTCGTGAATGTCGTTCCCATGGAAGAATATCTCTACGGTGTCGTCGGCAAGGAAATGTCGCCGTCATGGCATCCGGAAGCGCTCAAGGCACAGGCCGTCGCAGCGCGTACCTATGCCGTTTCTCATGAGAATAATTTTGCCAGCCGCGGGTTTGATATGACCGACGATACATCCAGCCAGACCTATGCCGGCATCAATGGCGAATCGCCGTCGGTCATCGCCGCCGTCAATGCGACGCGGGGCGAAGTACTGACCTATGGTGGCAAGCCGATTGACGCTTTTTTCTGTTCGTCAGCCGGCGGCTGGACGGAAAACAGTGAAAACGTGTGGGGCTCCCACATTCCTTATTTGCGCGGCGTTTCCGATACGAGCAGCCGAATGCCATCGTACCGCTGGGCGGTGACGACGACGCCGGAAAAACTGGCAGCCAATCTCGCTGCCGCCGGTAAAGGTGTAGGCAAGGTCAAATCTATTACGCTGTCACCGCTGGGCAGACGGCCTATGGCCGTTTCCGACCGGGGCGTTTCCGGCCGGGTGCTGTCCATGACCGTTACGGGTTCGGCGGGCTCGGTCCGCGTGACGGGCAATGCCTTCCGGTCCATATACGGCCTGAAGAGTACCCTCTTTGATTTTGCTCAGGGAAATGGCACTCTCCCCGATCCGGATTCAGGAAAGGCGGCCCGCAGTACGACCATGGCCGTCAAAGCCGGCGTCCCTATCACGATTTACGGATATGGCTGGGGCCATGGACTGGGAATGAGCCAGTACGGAGCGTATCAGATGGCTCAGGAACACGGCAGTGCCGGTTATTACCGCACGATCCTGGCCCATTATTATACAGGTACCAGACTTGAAAAATTATATTGATTGCTAAGACAGGAAGGATTATTTTGAAACTGACTGATTTTTCGTATGAATTACCAAAAGAACTGATTGCCCAGCATCCGGCCGAACCGCGGGATCATGCCCGCCTTATGTTGTATGACAAAAAAACAGGCGCTGTGGAACATAAGCATTTTTACGACCTAGTCGATGAACTTCAGGCCGGCGATGTCCTCGTCTTCAACGACTCCAAAGTCATTCCCGCCCGCCTCTATGGGAAACGGGTCCCGACGGGCGGCAAGGTAGAAGTACTGCTCCTGACCCCGGTCGGGGAAGACCGCTGGGAAGTGCTGGTCAAACCGGGGAAGAAGGCTCTCCCGGGTACGACCATCGAATTTCCCGGAGGCTTGCAGGCAGAAGTACTGGACCGCACCGACTTTGGCGGCCGGGTCGTCCATTTCACCTATGATGGCGTGTTTGACGACATTATCGACCAGATTGGCGAAATGCCCCTGCCACCGTATATCCATGAAAAAATGGAAGACCCCGATGAATACCAGACGGTCTATGCCCGCGAACGGGGATCGGCAGCGGCGCCGACGGCAGGACTGCATTTTACAGATGAACTGTTGCAGAAAATCCGCGATAAGGGCGTAGAAGAAGTCTTCGTCACTCTTCATGTCGGCCTGGGTACATTCCGTCCGGTAGAAGAAGAAAACATCGAAGACCATCAGATGCACAGTGAATTTTACAGCATCACTCCCGAAGCAGCTGATGCTATCAACCGGGCAAAAGCTGAAGGACGGCGTATCATTGCCGTAGGGACGACGAGTATCCGCACTCTGGAAAGTGCCGGCACGACGGGAACGCTCAAGGCCGGTTCCGGCTGGACGAATATTTTCATCTACCCGGGCTTTACCTTCCATATCGTCGATGCCCTGGTCACTAATTTCCACCTTCCCGAATCGACGCTGCTCATGCTCATCAGTGCCCTTTCGACGCGGGAACAGATTCTCCATGCCTATGACATTGCCGTCAGGGAAAAATACCGTTTCTTCAGTTTCGGCGATGCCATGTTTATTCATTAGAGGAGGAACCATATGGTCATTACCTACGAACTGCAGGCCGAATGTGACGGTGCCCGGGCCGGTCTCCTGCGCACGCCCCACGGCACATTCAAGACGCCTATGTTTATGCCCGTCGGTACGCAGGCCACGGTCAAGACGCTGACGCCGGAAGAACTCTATGATATGGGCGCCCAGGTCATTTTGAGCAATACCTATCACTTGTTCCTGCGTCCCGGTGAAGAGCTCATAAAGGAAGCAGGCGGCCTGCACAAATTCATGAACTGGAAACAGGCCATCCTCACGGACAGTGGCGGCTTCCAGGTGTTCAGTCTGGGGCAGATGCGGAAAATCAAAGAAGAAGGTGTCACCTTCCGCAGCCATCTCGACGGCTCGAAGAAATTTCTGTCGCCGGAAGTATCCATGGATATCCAGATGGCCCTCAATTCGGATATCGCCATGGCCTTTGACGAATGCATTCCCTATCCGTCGGACTATGAATACACGAAACTTTCGACGGAACGGACGAGCCGCTGGGCACAGCGCTGCCTCGACCACCATCACAGTGATACCCAGGGACTGTTCGGCATCGTTCAGGGCGGCATGTACGAAGACCTGCGCCGTAAGAGCTGCGAGGATCTGGTGGACATGGATTTTGATGGATATGGCATCGGCGGCTTGAGTGTTGGCGAGAGTAAGGATATAATGTATGAAGTGCTGGGTTATACGACCAAACACCTGCCACGGGAAAAAGCCCGCTATCTCATGGGTGTCGGCACGCCGGATTGTCTCGTCGAAGGGGTGGCCCGCGGCGTCGATATGTTCGATTGCGTATTTCCGACCCGCGTTGCCCGCAACGGCATGGCCATGACCCATACGGGACGCCTCACGGTGCGCAATGCCCGGTATGCCCACGATTTCCATCCCATTGAAGAGGGCTGCCAGTGCTATACGTGCCGCAACTATACGCGCGCTTATATCCGCCACCTCTTCAAGGCGGAAGAACTCCTGGCCTACCGGCTGGTGAGCATCCATAATCTGTATTTTCTCCTTGACTTTATGCGCCAGATGCGTCAGTCTATATTAGATGGCACATTCCGTACATTCCGCGAACAGTTCTGGAAACGGTATCAAGATGGGTAATTCTACACATCATGTACATATATTATATTTATTCACTAGGAGGTAAAAACTGTGGATTCTATTGCTAATTTTTTTAACGGTTTGACTAACTACGATAACCTGGGCTTTCTGGGTGACCTCGGCCAGATGTGGCCGCTGCTCTTCATGGTCCTCTTGTTCTATTTCATTTTGTATCGTCCGCAGAAGCGTCAGCAGAAACGGCGTCAGGAAATGTTCTCCAATCTGAAGAAAAACACCAAAATTGTTACCGTTGGCGGCCTCTATGGCGTAATTACGGATATCAAAGACGACTATGTCCGCATCCGCATTGCCGATAAAGTGGAAATCAAGCTGAAGAAAGAATCCATCAGCGCGATTGCCGGCGACGAAGAAGACTAAGGGGAGGGACTTCTCTTGCGGACCCGCAATATGATTAAGTTTTCCGCTGCCGTCATCATCATTCTGGCAGCATTTATCACCTTCATCTATCCCCTGGCCAATTCCATCAAGCAGGGTCTGGATTTGCAGGGTGGTACCCATATCGTACTGGAAGCCGTCGATACACCGGAAGCACCGGTTACAGACGATTCCCTGAACCGTGCTGTCTCCATTGTCGAACGGCGTATCAATGAAATGGGCCTGACTGAACCGATTGTCCAGAAAGAAGGGGCACGGCGGATCATCGTCGAACTGCCGGGGGAAAAGAATCCGGAAAAGGCGATTGAAACCATCGGCAAGACGGCGGTCCTGGAATTTAAGGATGAATCGGGCACGACACGCATGACCGGGAATGATCTGAAAACGGCAAAAGAACAGATCGACCAGGGCAAGAAGAACGTCGTCGCCATTGAATTTACCGACGAAGGGGCCAAGAAATTTGCCGACCTCACGGCTTCCAACGTAGGCCGTAAAATCGGCATTTACCTCGATGGCGCACCCCTTACCGAACCGGTCGTCAACGAACCGATTACGGGCGGCAAGGCAGTCATCACCGGCAGCAAGACCCTGGAAGATGCCAAGAATCTGGCCATCCTGCTCCGTTCCGGCGCACTGCCGGTCAAGCTGCAGGTCATGGAAGTCCGTACCATCGGGCCGAGCCTGGGCCAGGATTCCAAGGTCAAATCGGAAAAAGCCTTTGCCATCGGCATCGTGCTCATCATGATTTTCCTGATCATCATCTACCGGATGTCCGGCGTAGTGGCCAATATCGCCCTTCTGGTCTACGTCCTCATCCTGTTGTCTATTTTGAAGTACCTCGATGCCACCCTGACTCTGCCAGGCATCGCCGGGGTCATCCTGTCCATGGGCTTTGCCGTCGATGCGAATATCCTGATATTCGAACGATTTAAGGAAGAAGTGCTCATTGGCAAGAGTCTAAGGACATCTATGGAGGCTGGCTTCAAGCGGGCGTTTAACACAATCCTCGATGCCAACGTATCGGTCATGATCGCGGCTATCGTCCTCATCGTCATGGGCAGCGGCACTGTAAAAGGCTTTGCCGTCAACCTGGCACTGGGGATTATCGTCAGTATGTTTACGGCGATCATCGTCAGCCGTTCGCTCCTGACGTGGTTCATCAATACGGGGCTCATTACCAATCCCTGGTTCTACGGGCTGAACCGCAAGGTACCGGAACATATGAAGAATAAGGGGGGACACAAATGAGATTCAACATCGTAGCTCATAAAAAATGGTGGTTCACCCTGTCGTCCGTGCTGGTCATTTTCAGTATCATCTCCATTTTTATCAATGGGTTCAACTTTGGCATTGACTATACGGGCGGCACGATTCTGGACATGCAGTTCAAGCAGCCTGTCACCGTCTCCCAGGTGCGTGAAGTCGTGGACCAGTCCAATATGGACCTGGAAAACAGCGTCATCCAGCTTTCCGGGGTCAGCGATCAGGATTCGTCCCAGGATGTCATGATCCGCATGCGCAACCTGTCGTCCGATGAAAGCAAGGCGATTGCCGACCAGCTCAGCAATAAACTGGGCGGGGCCGAAGTGAAGCGGACCGAATCCGTCGGGGCTGTCATCGGCTCGGAGGTCACGAAAAATGCGATCATGAGCCTGGCCGTGGCCTTTATCGCCCTGGCGGCGTACATCACTCTCCGGTTTGAATACAAAATCGCTCTTTCCGCCCTCGTTTCCATTCTCCATGATTTGATCATGGTACTGGGCTTTTTCTCCTTTTTCCATCTGGAAATCGATGCGACTTTCCTGGCAGCTATCCTGACCGTCGTCGGGTACTCCATGAATGAAGCGGTCGTCATCTTCGACCGTGTCCGTGAAAACACGCGGACTCACCGCCGCACCGATACATACGAAAAGCTGGCTTATGACAGCATCGCCCAGAGTATCCACCGCAGTATTTATACCCTGACGACGGTACTCTTTGCCTGCGGTGCCCTCCATTTCTTCGGCGGGGAATCGACGAAGAATTTTTCCCTGGTCATGCTCATTGGCTTTATCAGCGGGGCCTACAGCTCGATTTGCGTCGATACATCGCTGTGGGTCGTCTGGAAAAATCATACGAGCAACCGCCGCGGACCAAAAGCTGTCAGCCATGACGAAACGGAAGAAGAACCGGTATAAGAGCGTAGTTTGGAAAAACATAGTTTGCAATTGGCAGAAATGCATACCAAAAACAGCTTGTCGTAAGACAAGCTGTTTTTGGTAACATCTAATCACTAATCACTAGCCACTAGCCTCACACTTTCTCCTCTTTCCATGCTTTGGGGACGGGAACGAGGAAGGTAAAAACGCAGCCTATGGCAGCGCATATCCAGAGAATCTGCATGGCTGTCTGGACGCCCCAGAGGTCGGCACCCCAACCGACGACCGGTGACAGGAGACCACCTACGGTCGTGCTCAGGCCCAGAGTGATGCCCGAAGCAAAGCCGACGTTTTTGCCCAGGTAGGTCTGACCGAGGACGACGATGGGACTGTAGGGAGCAAAGAGAGAGAAGGCGACGGGCAGCAGGAGCAGTGTGGCCAGCCAGAGCTGGGAACTGTTGACCAGGAAGAACATGGCCGGCACCATGATGAGGAATGAACCGCGCATGACCCGGATGAAACCAAAACGGTCGGCCATGATACCGCCCAGGAAGGTGATGACGACGCCCATGGAAAACAGGATGGACAGGGCCATACTGCCCGTAGAGGGCGTGGCTCCCAGGATGGTGATCCAGTAAATGGGGATGAACGTATTACACAGGGTAAAGCCGATAGAACGGGCGAATATGACGACAGTCAGCTTGCTGAAGGCGCCCCAGTCATTTTCATGAGAGGCTCCCGGATGCGCTTTGGCTTCGGCTTTGTCAGCGGCGGCAGCCATGGTGAGGATGGTGGGCATGGAGTGGTAGAGAATAGCGGCGACGATCACGTTGACTATGCCGTACAGGACCAGCCCGTGGATGTCAAAGGTATAGGCACTGAACCCGGCTACCATCGGGCCGATGGCAAAACCGGCATTGCCGCCGACGGAAAAGCTGCCCAGAGCCTGTCCTTTGAGAGAACCGGCGATGCGGTTGACCATACGGGCGGCTTCGGGATGGAACAGACTGCCTCCCAGGCCGCTGACCATGGAACAGAACAGGATGACCCAGTAATTGGTCGTAAAGGCCAGGGCCGTCAGAGACAGGCCGCTCAGCACGGGACCAAGCGGGACCAGCCAGGGCTTGGAAATCCGGTCGGAATAGTAGCCGATGAGCGGCTGTGTTACCGATGACAGGAGAATATTGGCAAAGATGATGCCCGCCGCCTGCTGGTAATTGAGCTGGCAGGCCGTGATAAAATACGGTAGCAGGGCAGGGATGCCGCCCTGGGCCCAGTCTACGGAGAAATGGCCCATGGTAAATAAATAGACATGGGGGTCGAGTTTTTTCATGGAAATCCCTTCTTTATGATAATATAAACATATATGTCAATAACTATCATTGTACCATACAGGACATATAATTGACAGAAAAATTTCTTGACAAGATGTCTTTGTGTGATATACTAAGAAAGTCGCTAGGACATGGGCCTATAGCTCAGCTGGTTAGAGCGCACGCCTGATAAGCGTGAGGTCGGTGGTTCAAGTCCACCTAGGCCCACCACAAAGAACACCGTACGAGATACGCTCCGTATGGTGTTTTTTTCTACCCTTTTTCCTGTTTTTTTGGTATGGAACTTTCCTCGTTTTGTGCTATAATTAAAAATCACAGGATTTACATTTTACTGATGCGTTTAAAGGAGGGTCTGTCATGTCTATTGCAGCCTGTATTGAACACACGAATTTAAAACCGGAAGCAACGCCCGGAGATATCCGCCAGCTTTGCCAGGAAGCGCGTACGTACGGATTTGCCGCTGTTTGCGTCAATTCGTCTTATGTAGAACTGGCGAAACAGGAACTGGCCGGGACATCCTGCCTGGTGACATCGGTCGTCGGATTTCCTCTTGGAGCTATGGCCAGCAAGGCAAAGGCCATGGAAACAGCCGAAGCCGTAGCCAGCGGGGCTGATGAAATTGATATGGTCCTGGCTATCGGCCGGGCCAAAGCCGCCGACTGGGAGTACGTCTATCAGGACATCCGCCTCGTCGTGCTGAGTGCGGCCAGCCGTCCCGTCAAAGTGATACTGGAAACGGGGCTTCTCACAGATGAAGAAAAGGTAAAGGCCTGCCAGGTGGCTGTCGAAGCAGGAGCTGCCTATGTCAAGACGTCGACGGGCTTTGGCCATGGTGGAGCGACCGTCCACGATGTGGCTCTCATGAAACGGGCCGTAGACGGCAGTGCCAAAATCAAGGCCTCCGGCGGTATCCACGATTATGCCTCGGCGCGGCAGCTCGTAGAAGCCGGTGCCGACCGCCTCGGTGCCAGTGCCGGCATTGCCATCGTACAGGGAGAACTCCATGACGGAGAGTGAAATCCGGCTGGCGCAACTGGCCCAGTCTATCGGCAGGGCGCGCCGTATTGCTTCCGGAGCTGCTGTGACGGAGGAACCGGCAGGGTATCCATCCCTCGCTGCCGATTTCAGCCAGACGAAATCGGCAGCCGTGTCTGAAGATGGAGGCTCGTTCCTGAAAAGCCAGACCGTCAGCCACAACGGCGACTGCCTGGTCAGCCTCCTGGCCAGCGGCAGTAGTGGCAATGCCGCCTTTATCCGCTGTGGACGGACCTGCGTGCTCATCGATGCCGGCATCAGCTGCCGGCGCATTGAAAAAGGACTGCGCCGGTTCGGGTATGCTTTGTCTGACCTCGATGCCGTCCTCATTACCCATGAACACACGGACCATGTGAGCGGCCTGCCCGTCCTGTTGAAACGGACCCATATGCCTGTCTATACGACACAGGAGACCTGGCAGGCCATGGGCAATAAGATTCTCCCTTATATGGACCGCTTTGTCCGCCTGCCGCGCCGCCTTTCCCTGGGAGAGATGCAGATCGTTCCCTTTGCGACCAGCCATGATGCGGCCCGGTCGGTGGGTTATTCCCTGTATCACGGCGACTGCAAGATTACCCTGGCAACGGACCTGGGCTGTATTACACCCGATGTCATGACGGCCGCTTCCTGGTCGGATATGCTCATCCTCGAAGCGAATCATGATGAAACGATGCTGCGAAACGGGCCTTATCCCTACGCCCTGCAGCAGCGTATACTGGGAAATCAGGGCCATCTGTCCAACCGGACGGCAGCGGAATTTCTCAGCTCTCTGCCGCGGCGGGGAATGGTCAAGGTCCTGCTGGCCCATCGCAGTGAACACAACAATACACCGGCCCTTACGGTGCAGACCATGCGCGATGTTCTCACGGGCCATGGCCTGGTCATCGGGCAGGATATGTTATTGCGCCTCGCCTCGGCGACGGGATCCGTGCGCTTTTTGAACGGAGGTACTCTATAATGACACGAAAAAAATGGCTGACAGCGCTGGTCGCTGTTCTCCTGATTGGCGCCGGTATTGCCGGCGGCTTTAAAATCCATGAAACATTTTTCGGCAGCCAGACCTATTCGGGCAATCTGAACCAGCTGCAGGAACCGGCCAAGAGTGAAGCCATATCCGATGCCCGCAATACGGCCGTTGTGCAGGCAGCCAAAAAAGTCGGTCCTGCTGTCGTCGGGATTACGACGAAAGTATATAACCGCGACATTTTTAACCGCAAAGTCCTCGTCGGCGAGGGCGTCGGTTCGGGCATCATTTTTGATAAGTCGGGATACATTGCGACGAATAATCACGTCGTCGGGACGGCGAAAACGGTCATCGTCTCTCTGGCCGATGGACAGAGTACGGAAGGGACCGTCGTCGGCCGCGATGAAAAGACCGATCTGGCCGTCGTCAAGATTAATGTCGATAATCTGCCCGTTGCCGAATTTGGTGACAGCGACTCTTTGCAGGTCGGTGAAACGGCCATCGCCATCGGCAACCCTCTGGGACTGGAATTCCAGGGAACCGTAACGGCCGGCGTCATCAGCTCCCTCAACCGGACTATCGGTGTGGAAGGGGAAGGGATGAAACTGATACAGACTGATGCAGCCATCAATCCCGGCAATTCCGGCGGCGCTCTCGTCGATGCCGATGGTAAGGTCATCGGTATCAACAGTGCCAAGATTTCCAAGGAAGGCGTAGAAGGCCTGGGATTCGCCATTCCCATCAATACGGCCCGGCCCATCCTGGAATCTCTCATCAAGAATGGCAAAGTATCCCGTCCGTACCTCGGTTTCTACGGACTCGATAAGAAGATGGCAGCCCGCTTTGGCATGAAGCTCAACGTGAGTGGCGTCTATGTGTACAAAGTCATTGCCGGTGGTCCTCTCGACCAGGCAGGCCTGCGTCATGGCGATGTCATTACCAAGGTCGGCGATACGACGATTGAAGCCTTTACGGATCTGCAGGATGCCCTTTCCAAGGCCAGACCCGGCGATACCGTGACGGTTACCTTTGACCGCAATGGTTCGAGCCAGAGTGCCGACGTAGTGCTTCAGGAAGCTCCGGCCGATGACGAGGATGACCAATGAAATACCACATTATAGCTACGGGCAAAATCAAAGAAGCATATCTTACGGCAGGTATTCAGGAATTTCTCAAGCGTCTGCGCCCATACGGACAGGTGGAACTGACCGTCCTTCCGGAAGAAAAAATGCCTGACCATCCTTCCCCAGCCCAGAAAGAACAGGTGCTGGAAAAAGAAGGGGAGAAAATGCTCTCTCATGTGCATCCCGGTTCCCACTTGTTTGTCCTCGATGTGGCAGGAAAACTTATTTCCTCGGAAGAGTTATCACAGCGCTTTTCCGACCTGGCCCTCTATGGTACCAGTGAACTGACTTTCATCATCGGCGGTCCTTTTGGCCTTTCCGAATCGTTGCGCCGCCGCGCCGATGAACGCATATCCTTCGGGCGCATTACCCTGACCCATCAGATGATCCGCCTTATTCTGGTGGAACAGATTTACCGGGCCATCAAAATCGCCCGCCACGAACCGTACCATTTATAACCGGGAATGGCCCTGTGGACGGGATGTCTGCCCTGCCGCCTGAGAAATACGAAACCCCCGGAATGTCCTGTTCTCTAGATGACAGGACATTCCGGGGGTTTGCCGCAATTTGGGTAAAGTATTCTGCCATGCCAGGCAGGAAATCGCCGGTTTGTGTCAAATTATATATATAGAAAATAAAATCATAACCGGCGGGCATATTGCAGAACGAGATGCCTGCTTATAAAGGAGTGATTTATATGGCACAGCATATAGCATCAGAAATCATGGAAAAAGCCTTTGTGACGGCCGGCCCGGATACATCTGTCTATGAACTGGTCAATTTATTTGTCAAGAATAAGGTGACGGCCATCCCCATCATCAACGATGAAGATGAACTGGTCGGTATCGTCACCGATGCGGACCTGCTGTACAAAAAAGTAAAACCCCACGTGCCGCATTACGTCAACCTTCTCGGCGCCAGTATTTATTACAGTGGCATCAGCGCCTACAACCGGGGATTCAAGAAACTCATGGCCGGGACGGCGAAAGAACTGATGACCAAAGATGTCATCATTGCCGCACCGGATGCACCGGTCGAACAGATTGCCGGCGTCATGGTGGCGGAACATCTGAAAGTCATTCCCATCGTGGACAAGAAACACGTCGTAGGCATCGTGACACGTGGCAACATCCTGGACGAATTGTATCAGGAATACGGTGAATCGTAGGGGAGGCGGGCTATATGGATGAAGCAGAACTGAAGAAACAGCCCGGCACAGACGGAACGGAAAAGAAACAGGCTCCTGTCGTACCGGTCCGCGATGTCATGTACAAGATGTTTGTCTCTGTCACGCCCGATACGCCGGTGCGCAAGTTATTCCGACTTTTCGTCAAACACCGCCTGCTGGCCGTGCCCGTCGTCGATGATGAAGAACACCTTATCGGCATCATTACCAGTGCGGACCTCATGTACCGCAGTTCCAGGCCCCACATTCCCCGGGCTCTGCCGTTTATCGGTTCGAAAATCATGACCAGCCGCATCAATAAGTATGCCAAGGAATTCCGGACGCTCATGGATGAACCCTGTGAAAAACTGATGACCCGCGACGTGGTCATCACGACGCCCGATACGGACGTAGAACAAGTAGCGGCCGCTATGGTCATCGAACACCTGAAAGTCATCCCCGTCGTCGTCAACAAGCGAGTCGTCGGCATGATTACCAGGTCTAATGTCTTGAAGCAGCTCTACAAAGAATACAATGAATAACAGAATATAGAAAAAGCGGCTGGTGCACTACGTAATCACACGTAATGCACCAGCCGCTTTTATCATTTGAAGTCACGTCAAACGTCAAACATCAGGCTTCTTTCTGCTGTCTGTACGGCGTGAACGTAAATTGCTGGCCATCGTAGTTGATGGAGACCGTATCGCCTTCACGGACGACGCCGCTGATGATGTCGCGGCTGAGTGCCGTTTCGACGGTATGGACAATCAGGCGGCGCAGCGGACGGGCACCGAACTGCGGGTCATAGCCCTGATCGGCCAGCGCCTGCAGTGCTTCATCGGTCCAGGTGAGGTGAATCTTGACCTGTTTTTCCAGACGTTCACTCAGGCGTTTGAGCAGGATGGTGGCAATATTGCGTACCTGATCTTTGCCCAGAGCCTTGAAGACGATGATGTCATCGACACGGTTGAGGAATTCCGGACGGAAGTATTTTTTGAGCAGTTCCCGGACGGCTTTTTCTGCCTGGGCGAAATCTTTCGTTTCCAGGATTTCATGAGAGCCGAGGTTACTGGTCATGATGATGATGGTGTTCTTGAAGTTGACGACCCGGCCTTTGCCATCGGTCAGACGGCCATCGTCAAGAATCTGCAACAGGACGTTGAAGATATCGGGATGAGCCTTTTCAATTTCATCGAGGAGGATGACGCTGTAGGGATGACGGCGTACGGCTTCGGTGAGCTGGCCGCCTTCATCATAACCGACATATCCCGGAGGCGCACCGATCAGACGGGATACAGTGTGCTTTTCCATGTATTCTGACATATCGATACGGATGATATTGCGTTCATCATCAAAGAGGGCTTCTGCCAGTGTCTTTGCCAGTTCTGTCTTGCCGACACCCGTAGGGCCGAGGAAGATGAACGAGCCGATGGGACGGTTGGGGTCCTTGATACCGGCACGGGCACGGATGATGGCATCGCTGACGACGCGGACTGCTTCGTCCTGGCCGACGACACGCTGATGAAGCGTATCATCGAGGTGGAGCAGTTTTTCCCGTTCGCCCGTCATCATTTTGGAAACGGGGATACCCGTCCAGCGGCTGACGACGCCGGCAATATCTTCTTCGCCGACTTCTTCCTTCAGGAGCTGGGAATCCTTGTGGGCATCCATGAACTTTTCCTGTTCTTCCATCTGTTTCTGCAGTTCCGGCAGTTTGCCATATTTCAATTCCGAAGCTTTGCCCAGATCGTATTCCCGTTCGGCCTTTTCCATTTCATTCTTGGTGGCATCGATTTCTTTCTTCAATGCCTGGGTGCGGGTGATAGCGGTCTTTTCTTTTTCCCACTGTTCTTTCAGGGCATCTTCTTTTTCTTTCAGTTCATTCTTCTGGGCGGTGATTTTTTCCAGACGTTCTTTCGAAGCGTCATCCGTTTCCTTACTCAGTGACTGTTCTTCGATTTCCAGCTGCATGATCTTGTGAGTCAGGTCATCAATGGGAGCCGGCATGGATTCGATTTCCGTACGCAGTTTCGCCGCAGCTTCATCGACCAGATCGATAGCTTTATCGGGCAGGAACCGGTCGGAAATATAGCGGTCGGAGAGAACGGCTGCCGCGACGAGGGCCTTATCACGGATGCGGACACCGTGATGGGCTTCGTAACGGGATTTCAGGCCACGGAGAATGGTGATGGTGTCTTCCACAGACGGCGGATCGACCATGACCGGCTGGAAACGCCGTTCCAGAGCGGCATCTTTTTCGATGTATTTCTGATATTCGTTGAGGGTTGTAGCCCCGATGCAGCGCAGGTCACCGCGGGCCAGCATCGGTTTGAGGATGTTGCTGGCATCCATGGAGCCTTCGGACGCACCAGCGCCGACGACCGTATGGATTTCATCGATGAACAGCAGAATCTGACCATCCGATTTAGCGATTTCATTGAGGACGGATTTCAGTCTTTCTTCAAATTCACCACGGTATTTGGCACCGGCAATGAGGGAGCCCATATCAAGGGAATAGAGTGTCTTGTTCTTCAGTGATTCCGGCACATCACCGGATACGATACGGCGGGCCAGCCCTTCGACAATAGCTGTCTTGCCGACGCCCGGTTCACCAATCAGCACGGGGTTGTTCTTTCTCCGGCGGGAGAGGATTTCTACGGTACGACGGATTTCATCATCACGGCCAATAACCGGGTCGAGTTTGCCTTTGCGGGCAGCGGCTGTCAGATCGCGGCCGTATTTTTCCAGTGCCTTGTAATTGCTTTCCGGGTTATCGCTGTTGACATTCTGTTTGCGGTTTGCCCGGATAATGGACATGATTTTGTCCTTGGCCAGACCGAATTCACGGCACAGCGTCTGTACGTCACTGTCGCTTTCTTCGACGATGCCGAGGAGCAGATGTTCCGTGCTGATGTATTCATCGTGCATTGATTCGGCATACTGCTGGGCCTTGCCGATGACACGGGCCATTTCTACAGCCATGGTCAGCTGGCTCTGTCCCTGGACGGACGGAATCTTTTTCAGGAGTTGTTCCAGCCGGGCCTGGAGCATAGGCACATCGGTGCCGCATTCTTTAAAAATCGTGGCCAGCAGGCCTTCCGGTTCCTTGACCAGTCCCATGAAGACGTGGACGGACGTAATTTCCTGATTGTAATGCAGGGCGGCTATCTGCTGCGCTGTCTGGAACGCTTCGATGACCTTCTGCGTATATTTTTCATTTCCCATACTAAGACCTCCTTACGTAGGGCGTAAGTTGCATGTAAAAGTAGTGAACAACTAAGTTCAATTATCATTATATCCATAAAAGTCAAAAAGTCAATAAGACAAAAAGAAAAAATTGAACTTTTTTGTTTTTTTTCATTGCGAGTGCTGCCGCTGCCGGAAACATTGACAAGAAAGGCCGTTGTCCGTACAATCAGGTACAGAATAGAAAGGAGAGATATATTGATGGGACGGACGTTGTGGCAATGGGAAAAACAGGCTTTTCAGGGAGATGTACAGGCCCAGCGCGAAGTGGGCGACCAGTATTTCTTTGCCGCCTATGAAGAAGAAAAAGAAGAATTGCTGCAGCTGTCGTTGTACTGGTATGGCATGGGCGCCCGGGCCGGTGATGCCCGATGCCAGTATGATCTGGCCTATCAGTATGAACACGGCCTGGGGATAGAACCGGATATCCGTAAGGCTGCGTACTGGTATGCCCGGGCGGCCGTCCAGAAACTGCCTGAAGCGGAAAATAACCTGGGCCATCTCTACGAAACAGGATGCGGCGTCGTACAGAATTACGAGCTGGCCGTATATTGGTATGAACGTTCTGCCCGCCACGGCGATGCTGATGGACAGTGCAATCTGGCTATTATGTATCAGTTTGGCTACGCCGGGACAGCCGATTACAAAAAAGCCGCCATGTGGTATACACAGGCGGCAGAGCAGGGCAATGTCATTGCCCAGAATAATCTGGGATATTTATATGAAACGGGGAAAGGCGTTTCTCAGGATTATACAGAAGCGGCCTACTGGTACCGGCTGGCTGCTGAAGGTGGTGACGGGCCGGCAGCCAACAATCTGGGCCAGCTCTATGAACAGGGATTTGGCGTCGAAAAAGATCCGGAAAAAGCGGCCGTCTGGTTTTCCCGTTCTGCCCGGACCGGATACACGGAAGGCATCCGCAACTATATCCGCATACTGGAAACGGGAACAGGGCTTCCCATGGACAAAGAAGCTGCCGCGTATTGGCGCAGGCAGCTCGATGAACAGATTAATGGAAAAGGTTGATAAAAATCGTAATGACCGATGCGTTGACCGGGTCGATGATGAGTGATCCGATGAGGGGGATGACGAAGAATGCCGTCGGTGCCGGGCCGAATAATTCTGTCATGGCCGTCATATTGGCGATGGCGTTCGGTGTAGCACCCAGACCGAAGCCGCAGACGCCGGACGTCATGACCGCTGCTTCATAATCCCTGCCCATCATGCGGAATACGACGAAATACGCAAAGAGGGCCATGATGACGGCCTGACTCAGGAGCATGACAATCATGGGCACGGCCAGATCGCTGAGCTGCCATAATTTGAGGCTCATGAGGACGCAGGTCAGAAAGACTGTGAGCCCCAGATTGCCCAGCACTTCGCTTTCTCTCTGATACACCTTATATACATGGGTGAAATCGGAGATATTGCGGATAACGGCAGCGACCAGCATAGAGCCGATATAAGCCGGGAAAATCAGTCCCAGGCTGTTCAGGAATCCGCTGACCAGTGTTCCCAGCCCCATGGCCAGGAACAGATGGGCCATGGCATTCATGAAATGATGATTGTTGATGGACTGGCCAGTGATGTGTTCCTGCTTGATGACTTCTGCCGCTTTTTCTTTGCTGCTGGCAATAGAGGACAATTTGTCTACTTCTTCCTGGCTGACCGACGGGTCGAGACGTTCCGTATCGGCATGACTGTGCAGGTGGTGTTTGTGGACCAGCTGTTCACCGACAGGGCCGCCGATGAGGCCGCCGGCGACGAGGCCGAAGGTAGCTGCGGCGACGGCGATGGTAGCGCCGCTATCGAGACCCATTTCTTCCAGGAGGGGACCAAAGGCAGCCGCTGTAGCATGACCGCCGACCATGGGAATGGAGCCGGTTGCCAGCCCCATATAGGGACTGAGGCCGAACAGGGAGGACAGGCTGATGCCCAGGATATTCTGGATGACGATGAGTACCGTCGTGATGACAGCCATTTTAAAGACCATGATGCCGCCGCGGCGGATCAGGCTCAGACTAGCCGTATAGCCGACGCTGGTGAAGAACAGCATCATGCAGACGTTCTGCATGACTGTATCCTGCTCATAAGACCAGATGCCCTGTGTATACAGCAGGCAGTTCAGGACTGCGAACAAGATGCCGCCGATGACCGGGGCAGGAATGCAGTACGTCCTGAGGGCAGAAATTTTTATACGCAGGAAAACGCCGGCATAATACACCAGGATGGCCGCAGCCAGCGTCTGATAGATATTGAGTTGTATAGACAACGAAATACTCCTCCTTTGCACAACGTGAAATTGATTTGCTGGTATAGAAAACAAATCTAATCATATCAGAAAAAATCCACATTGACAACATGGGAGCAAGAAGGAAAATGTGTCAGCGTATGCGGGGAGACTGATAATAATCCTGCCGCGACAGGCGGGCCTGAGTGCCATGGAAGCAGTAGTACTGCATATCGGTGCAGCGCAGGTCCAGTGCCAGCTGTTTCCGGCCCAGTGGGGAAAGAGAATCGGCGGCTGTGATGCGGGTGATGACAGGCAGTTCTTTCTTTATTTCTTTTATATAAAAGGATGCCTTTTGAGATAAGGCCAGCAGCCGGGCATACTGGGGTCCTAGCTGGTATGACTGGTCCATGAGGCTGCGGCCGGGTGAAAGGAGCGTATAAGCGCCCATGCGGCACAGACGGCTGTAGGCATAGCGGCGGGTCTTGATGGCAGCCAGTGCCTCTTTGTACGTGACGGAATCCTGCATACAGCGGTGCCAGCGGTTCTCCAGCCCTTCGTTAAAGGCCGGGAGCTGGCGGAGCATTTCCGGTGTCAGCAGCCTGTTCTGGAAGAGAATGAAATCGCCATAGCGGTCATAATCGGTGTATGCTCCCTGTGAGAGGAGTGCGGCCATATCTTCCCGGGCTTGTGGTGTCAGATAGCGGTGAAGATGCTGGCAGCGGCCTGTCTGGATTATATCCTGACGCAGGGCAGAGGCGCTGGCAAAGGAATGGGCCAGCGACGGGTCGTGATGGCTGCCCTGACGCAGGATTGGCCAGAACTGCAGGGACAGGTCCTGTTGCACGATGGCTTTGGCGTAGGATGCCGCCAGCAGGGCATTGGGCTGATCCAGAAGTAAGGCCGTTTGTTCCCGAATCCGGGCAGCCAGGGCTATAGTCTGCCGGCGTCCGGCCGTTTCCCTGCCCCGGCAGGGCCGGATATCCTGTGCAGCCCGGGCCAGAGCGTAAAAATCGTCTGCCGTGCCCCGTTCGACACCACAGGCCAGATGGCTGCATCCCAGCCGGGACGCCAGCCATACGCCTCCCAGGGCGAATCCGTCGGCACTGGACAGACTATAGACCGCTGGCAGTTCAAAGACCAGATCGGCCCCGCCTTCAACAGCCCAGGCGGCACGATGCCACTTATCGAATAATGCCGGTTCGCCCCGCTGGACAAAGGAACCGCTCATGATGACCACGATCAGCGACTGGGGACCGGCCTGCTGCCGTACCTGGGACAGCAGCCAGGCGTGGCCTGTATGAAAGGGATTAAATTCTGCAATAACGGCAATACGCTTCATACCATACTCCTCGGACATACATATCCTATGTATTATGCTATTTCTTCTTCAACACATTAATCATAATATATATATGAATAAAAAGAAAGGAAACAGTCGATTTGCCCGGCAGATTGACAAATTATCCTTTTTCTCTTATGGAGAATATGTTATAATGAAACCAGTCTGTGAGAAAGTATAATAGGTGATAGCATGAAACGAATGAGAAAGTTCCTGGTAACGGTGCTTGCGGCTTCGACAATACTCATGACTGGCTGCGGCAATGCATCGATTCTGGAAGAATATAGCTTTGGCTATACACAGTTGAAAAGCGGTAATTCCGAAGTATACCTCATGACTCCTATGGAAATGGGGAAATCCCAGAATAATGATGGAACCGTATTATATGGCGCCAACGATTCCCATTGGTGGATGGCTGCCGAATCGCGTCCCGCCAGTGAAATCACCATACAGCAGTGGGCCGAAAAACCTATTTCCTTACTGGAACAGACGCATTATACAGATCTGCAAACGAAGGTCTCTGAAACGACTGTCCTCGACAGGCCGGCGACAGAAGTCCACTGTACGTTCAATCTGAATGTGCAGGGCCATGCCGTTCAGATGGTGGGGCAGAGTCTCTTCTTTGAAGATAATGGTCAGATATGGGATATTACCTACTTGTACAATCCGGCCGACCCGGTGGGCAAAGAAGTAATAGACCATGTATTTGGCCAGATAAAATAATTTCGTAAACATGAAAGAGGGTAAATTGCATGATCGTATTGGTTGTAAACTGCGGCAGCTCGTCCTTGAAATACCAGTTGGTAAACATGGACAATGAAGAAGTCATGGCAAAAGGGTTGGTAGAAAAAATCGGTCTTCCCGATTCCCAGCTGACTCACAAATGGAATGGCCAGAAAAAGGAAATCCAGCAGTCTATTCCGGATCATAAAGTCGCTGTAAAGCTCGTTCTCGATATTCTGACCGATGCCGAATGCGGCGTTATCAAATCCATGGATGCCATTGACGCGGTAGGTCACCGTGTTGTCCATGGCGGCGAAGCCTTTGCCAGCTCCACGGTAATTGACGATGAAGTCATGAAAGCCCTGGAAAAATGCTCCGCCTATGCACCCCTTCACAATCCGCCGAACATCATCGGCATCAACGCCTGCAAAGCTATCATGCCGGGCGTACCGCAGGTCGCTGTTTTCGATACAGCATTCCATCAGACCATGCCGCCGGAAGCCTTCATGTATGGCCTTCCGTATGAACTCTATAAAGAAAATGGCATCCGCCGCTACGGCTTCCATGGCACGAGCCATCGCTATGTAGCCGGCCAGATTGCCAAAGTCATGGGTGTTCCCGTTGAAAAACTCCGCATCATCAACTGCCACCTTGGCAACGGTTCTTCCCTGGCTGCCATCAAATATGGCAAATGCGTAGACACGACTATGGGCTTCACACCGCTCGCCGGCTGCCTCATGGGCACGCGCTGCGGCGATATCGACCCTGCTATCGTTACGACGGTCATGGAACAGAAAGGCCTGTCCACGAAAGAAATGGATACGCTCATGAATAAGAAATCAGGCGTACTCGGCATTTCCGGCGTTTCCAGCGACTTCCGCGATCTCGGCGAAGCTGCTAAAGAAGGCAACGAACGGGCTAAACTCGCTCTCGATATGTTCCATTATCAGGTACGCAAACTGATTGGCGCACTGGCTGCTGCTATGGGTGGCGTCGATGTCATCACCTTTACAGCCGGCGTTGGCGAAAATGGTATCGAAGACCGTGCAGCTATCTGCCAGGGCCTGGAATACCTGGGTGCCAAACTTTGCCCGACCCGCAATAACGTCCGCGGCAAAGATGCTATGATTAGCACCGATGATTCTACGGTAAAACTTTATGTCATCCCGACAAACGAAGAAATCATGATTGCCCGCGATACGAAAGAACTCGTTTCCAAATAATAAGGGCATGAAATAATACTGGCTGAGGGGGCTGGGTATGCGGCATACAACGGCGGCTGTCGTTGCGTGCTGCTGCCCGGCTCCTTTTCGTATAGGGGGGAGAATTATGGATATATTATATTGGGATATAGATGGGACACTGGTCAATACGGGAATGGCCGGCATGCATGCCATTCAGGAAGTATTTCACGAATTGCAGGGTGACGACCAGGCCGTGCCGAAAATCGCTGCCGGCGGCCGGACGGATAATTACATCTGCCAGCAGCTGCTCTATCAGGCCAGAGGCGTCATGCCTACCGATGAAGAAGTCAATCACTTCTGCCGGAATTACGAACAGAAACTGATGAAATGGCTGAAAAAAATGAAAGGTGAAGTCATTCCGCCGGCCCGGGAACTCCTGCCATACCTGGCTAAAGCCGAAGGATACCATCAATGTCTGCTCACGGGAAACAGCATCTATGGCGCTAGACTGAAACTTGATTTCTTCGGCCTGACCCAGTACTTTGACTTTGACCATTCAGGATTTGCCTGTCAATTCTACTATCGCGACGACATGGCCCGCCACGCCTGGGAACTGGCGAAAAAAGCCTGGGGTGACACTATCGGTACCATGTACGTCATCGGCGACACCCCCTACGATATCCAGTGCGGCAAAGCCATCGGAGCAAAAACCATTTCCGTCGCCACCGGACGCTACACCTACGACCAACTGGCAGAACACACTCCCTGGCGCCTACTGCATCGCCTGCCCGGACCTGAAGGATTTATGCAGATACTGAAAGGATAGGAAAGGATAGTTTGCAGTGGTAAGTTTGTAGTTTGCAGAAAAAGCCGGTTTGTCGAATCGGCTGCTTTTCATACCCCAAAGATTAGCAAAATAGGACCCCCGACCGGGGACGATTCAGGATGAGAACCGTCTCCGGTCGGGGGTCCGGCATTACAATATATTCATACATTTAATTATGATAATATAAATCAATTGCATTGACATAAAACCTTGTCTGATAGTATACTATGTATATATTTAGTACGTGCTTTTTTGCACGTAAAATAGATGAGAATGTTAATTTATTGCTAAAAATAGTAAATGAGAGGAAACTAGGAACACTCGCCATTGAACTTTTTGTCAATAAGTTGCTTCTTGTCAGATACATATTTCTATCAGAAAAGAGGCTATCGAATGAAAAAGAAAATCATTTCAACTCTCGCTGCTACTATGGCTGTCGGTGCTACCTGCGCTTTCGCAGCGAATCCGTTTATTGATGTACCGACCGATTCCTGGGCTTATAAATCCGTAGTAGAACTCGCCGACGCTGGCATTATCCAAGGGGGAGACGGCTCCTATTTCCAGGGCGACCGCAACATCACCCGTTATGAAGCAGCTGAAATGACGGCTAAAGCGATGGCTCACATGGACAAAGCTTCCGTTGAACAGCGTGCCCTTATCAATAAACTGGCTGATGAATATGCTGATGAACTGAACAACCTCGGCGTTCGCGTATCCAATCTGGAAAAGAGAGTAGGCAATGTCAAACTTACCGGTGATGCGCGCATCCGTTTCCAGCATCAGAACGGCAATGATGATTATCGCAACGACCATTCCTGGGATTATCGTGTCCGCCTCCGGGCCAATGCCCAGGTCAATGACCGCACAACCGTAACTTATGGCATCAGCACCGGTGATATTAATTTTGGTGATAATAGTGCAGCATCAGGCGCCGATGACGACAATGGCGATACCTTCACAGATGATGCCAAAGTGGATTACAATTTTGGCGGCGACCGCTGGAATCTCAGCGTTGGCCGTACCGATACATATATCCTCGGTGGCGACAATGCCTACGGATTCCAGTATGGCGACGTATTTGACCGTGCCGAATTGAAATACACCAGTGATCACTTTGCAGCGACTGCCGGTTATGGTAAATTTAAAGAAGGCTATGCAGCTGATGATGCCGATGCAGAAGTGGTAGGCAATGGCCTCCTCGGTGTCAAGACCGGCTATGGCGAATTAGAAGGATTCTTTGGCGGTGGCCGTGCAGCTGGTTCGGCTGTTGGCGTATATTACAATGATTTCAGTGGCGGCGCGAAAGGCTTTAAAGCCGATGACCTCTGGGGAGCTTATGCCAGCCTGAATCTCGGTAAATGGAATGCATTTGCAAACTATGAAAAAATCAGTAATGACGTAACCGATGACCCGGAAGTATGGATTGGCAAACTGACCTATGGCAGTGCCGACAGCGAAACCCGCGGTACCTGGGATGCCTGGGTTGAATACATCAACTCCGACAGAGGAGCTCTCCTCGGCGGTGCAACCAACTCCTGGCGTGACGACAGCGTCCTCGATAACGTGAAATCGTGGGGCGTAGGCATCGACTACACACTGGCTAAAAACGTAGTCCTCACAGCAGCTCAGACCTTCGGAACTGAAGCCAAACATGGTTCTGATGATCCCGATGAATTTACCGACGTAGAAATCAACTTCTTTTTCTAAAAGAAATAGTGAACAAGCCGTGTGCCGAAATGGTGCGCGGCTTGTTTTTTTTACCCCTAAAATCAGCAATACAGGACCCACGACCGGTGACGGTTTCCATCCTGAATCGTCAGCGGGGCCGTCATATGCAAGGAGGATGGAGGGAGGCATAGCGGGGCTACGTTGACCGACGACGCAGTAGATGATGGTCACGCTGGCGAGGCAGGGAAAATAAGTCACTGGCCGTGGGTCCTAATTTATACGTTTAACCCTAAATCAATATGATGTAGATTTATATCTATGCAAAATTGGCATAAGCAATAGTTCCCGCTGGCAAAGTATGTGAAAAAAGTGGTTTTTGCTATGGCTTGTGAAGGGCATAACGATGGGACGGAGAGCGATTTTTTAACGGTTTATTTTACCGCCTGTTTTTGTTACAAATCCGATACAAATTTAAGAATGATTGAGATAAAATTTAATAAATTTTTAACTGCAAGGTTTACATTTACCTTGTAAAATGCCTGTAAAGCGCATGGTTGACACATTCTTTACGCCATTTTGACAAAAAATCAATCTTGGGGTATAATGTCATCAAGGTCGCAGGTGGGAATGTTCCCAGGCAGTGACTGAGATTGAGAGCAGACAAACTTATAGAAACCAGGGTAGTAAAAGAGAGGAAACTAGGACAACTCGCCAATGAACCCCTTGTGGAAATAAGTACAATGCTCGACCGTAATGAGTGGTAAAACTTATTTTTAGAAAAGGGGTAATTCACATGAAAACAAAAGTTTTAGCAGCTTTAGTTGCAACCATGGCTGTTGGCGCTACTTGCGCTTTCGCAGCTAACCCGTTCGTTGATGTACCGACCGATTCCTGGGCTTATAAATCCGTAGTAGAACTCGCTGACGCTGGCATTATCCAGGGCGTAGACGGCACCTACTTCCAGGGCGACCGCAACATCACCCGTTATGAAGCAGCTGAAATGACGGCTAAAGCTATGGCTCACATGGACAAAGCTTCCGTTGAACAGCGTGCCCTCATCAACAAACTGGCTGACGAATATGCTGACGAACTGAACAGCCTCGGCGTTCGCGTATCCAACCTCGAAAACAAAGTTGGCAACGTAAAACTCACTGGTGACGCTCGTATCCGTTATCGTTTCCAGAACAATGCGAAGGAAAACGATGATTCTTGGCAGTATCGTATCCGTCTCCGCGCTAATGCCCAGGTTAATGACCGCACGAAAGTAACCTACGGCATCAGCTCGAACAACCAGACTTTTAGTCAGAATGGTGCAGCTTCCGGCGGAGATACAAATGATGAAGATATCTACACGGATCTCGCTAACATCGATTACAACTTCGGCGGTAACAATTGGGATCTCATGGTAGGCCGTTACACTTATATCCTCGGTGACAAAGTTGGCTACCAGTTCGGTGATGCTTTCGATGGCGCTCAGTTGCAGTACAAGAATGACAAATTCAAAGCTATCGCTGGCTTTGGTAAGTTCAAAGAAGGCGATTTAGCAGGTGTAGCTAAGTTTGGTAATACAGCTGAAGTTGACGGCGTTAAGACCGGTTATGGCGAATTGGAAGGCTTCTTCGGTGGCGGTTCCTTCGCTGGCTCTTCTGTAGGCGCTTACTACAATGATTTTTATGGTCAGAAAGGCTTCACAGCTGACGACCTCTGGGGCGGTTTTGCAAGCTTCAACTTCGGTCAGAAATGGAATCTGACAGCTAACTATGAAAAGATTAACGACGATGCAACGGACGATCCGGATATGTGGTATGGCAAGCTCCAGTATGGCACAGCTTCCTTCGCAGCTCCGAAGTCCTGGGATGCTTGGGTTGAATACCTCAATGCTGAAGACGGCGCATTCCTCAATGGCTCTACTAACATGTGGAGATGGGCTGGCATGGATAACATCAAGACTTGGGGTGTAGGCGTTGACTACACATTTGCCAAGAATGCTATGTTCTCCGTAATGCAGTCCTTCGCTTCCGAAGCTAAAGATAACTCGAAGGATCCGGAAGAATTGACTCGTGCACAGTTCGTATTCGTATTCTAATCTGTACGGTGCGGAATCAAAAAGACCACTCGAAAGAGTGGTCTTTTTTTCGTTGGGAAAAGGGATAGTGGGAAAGGCCGTAGTTCGTTCGTTGCAGGTCATTCATCGAAGCCGGAAGGCCCGCAGGTAGTAGGCCGGTTTGACGGACAGAGTGTCTTTGCCGTCCCCGTGAGGGGAAGGAGGGCCACAAAGTGGTGGAAGGGGCTTTATTTCAATCCAAAGTCTTATTATGAGTCCGTTTTTACATGCGTTGATAAAGCCAGTTTGCAAGGTTGGAGCCAGTCCGGCATGCTACGTTTCTCGGACTCAGATACTGGAACTCAGATGATATAAAGCCCCCTCTGCCGAAACTACGATATTCATATATATCTGGCAATGTGCTACAATAGGGCACTGTGTTTCGGCATAGGCGAGGGCTCACGACTGGGGCGCTTTGCATCGGAATCATCGGCTATGGTGTCAGATACAAGGCGGAGGAAAGAGGCGTAGCGGGGCTACGTTGATAGACGACAACGCCGTAGATGATGCTATAGCCGGTGAGGCAGACAGAAGAAGTCCCCCGGCCGTGAGCCCCTACACACATTTGCGCGTCGCTACGCTCCTTCAAATGCGGTTCTCTGCCTAAGTCGGCCATTGGCGCCAGCTCCCGCTTCCCAGGGGAGCCATGATACACGGTGCTTCTAACCGACGATATATACTGATAGCTGGCTCGTCGAACTGGCTATTTTTTATACCCCAAATCAGCAATACAGAACTCACGACTGGAAGCGATTTCTGTTCTGAATCGTACAAAGTGGTTGCTTATAGACCGGAATTTTCGGTTTGTAGAAATGCCGATTCATCGAACTGCATGTTGTTATACATAAATATTAAGCATAGTGCCACAATGGCTTACATTAGAATAATCCTTACTCAAATCTTGCCTCTTGATAGCATTTATGCTATCATCTAAATAAGGGAATAAAGGAGATCATAATGTACAAGATTGAATTTTATGAGAACAAGCGTGGTGAATCAGAAGTCTGGGATTTTCTGGAAGCCTTGCGGGAGAAAAGCCAAAGCAGCAAGGATGCCCGTATTCAGTACAACCAGATTATCTTCTACATCGATCTGCTCGCAAAAAACGGCACCAATCTGCCGGTCAATATCACAAAGCATCTGGAAGAAGATATCTGGGAACTGCGTCCAGGAAACAACCGGGTCTTTTACTTCTACTATGATGAGAGCCAGTATGTACTGCTCCATCATTTCCGCAAAAAATCACAGAAAACGCCAAAACGGGAAATCACCCGTGCCAAGGCAGAACGTGACGATTACATCCGCCAGAAGGAGACAGAACAATGAGAACATGGGAAGATTATAAAAATCATGTAAAGGCAATCAGCGAAGAAGAACGCCACAATATGGAAGAAATTGAAGAAGTAAGCGACATTGTTTCCTCCATCATCCGGCGGAGACGGGAGTTGGGTATCAGCCAGCGCGCCCTTGCAGAGCAATGCGGTATCCCCCAGTCCTCAGTAGCCCGTATCGAAACGCTGAAGACAACGCCAAAGCTCGATACCCTCATCAAACTCATGCGGGCCCTTGACCTGAGACTCCAGGTAGCTACAGCTGGTTGACAAAATCAAAACGCAATAACATCCCCTTCATTATAGATACATTTACTGATTGGACTGTTGCAGATGCAGCAATCCAGGTCCTTATTTTTATTCACAGTTCTATTATGAGTCCTTTTTTGCGTGTAGTGTGATAAAGCCAGTTTGCAAGGTTGGAGCCAGTCCGACATGCTACGTTCTCGGATTCAGATACTGGAACTCAGATGATATAAAGCCCCCTCTGCCGTAACTACGATATTCATATATATCTGGCAAGGTGCTACAATAGGGCACTGTGTTTCGGCATAGGCGATTCACACACATTTGCGCGTCGCTACGCTCCTTTAAATGCGGTTCTCTGCTTATCACGGGGACGCCATGCTACACGGTGCTTCAAACCGACGATATATACTGATAGCTGGTTCGTCGAACTGGCTATTTTTTATACCCCAAATCAGCAATACAGAACTCACGACTGGGAGCGGTTTCTGTCCTGAATCGCTGGAAAGGGTGTCAGATACAAGGCGGAAGAAGGAGCCATAGCGGGGCTATGGTGACTGATGACAACGAAGCAGATGGCGCCCTTTCCGGCGAGGCAGGGGAAACAAGCTTCCAGCCGTGAGTTCTATACTAGTCACTCTATGTTACCTATGGTATAATAAAAAATAATCAAATGGAGGCAGCACAGGTTGTTTCCGGGAATGTATAAGAGGAGGAAGTAATGGATAACAAAGAACTTGTCATTGTTGTCGATTTTGGCGGACAGTATAATCAGCTCATTGCGCGTCGCGTCCGTGAAAATCATGTATACTGTGAAGTGTATCCGTATCATAAAGCCGTAGCTAAAATCAAGGAATTGCAGCCGCAAGGGATTATTTTTACGGGTGGTCCGGCCAGTGTATACGAAGAAAATGCGCCTAAGATAGAAGCCGACGTATTTGAACTGGGGATTCCTGTACTGGGGCTTTGTTATGGCATGCAGTTCATGGCCCAGACGCTGGGCGGGGAAGTGCGTCATGCCGACCGCCGCGAATTTGGCAAGACGGAAACCGACGTAGATACGTCGTCGCCACTTTTCAAAGGACTGGCGGAAAAGGAAATCGTCTGGATGAGTCACCAGGATTATGTAGCGGAATTACCGGCTGGTTTTTCTATCGTCGCTCATTCGGAAAACTGCCCTGTGGCAGCGATGCAGAATACGGAACGCAAATTGTATGCCATGCAGTATCATCCGGAAGTGCTTCATACGGAACATGGCAAGGAAATGCTCCATAACTTCCTCTTTGAAGTCTGCGGATGTACGGGATCGTGGACCATGGCCAATTATGCCAAGACGGCAATTGCCCATATTAAGGAAACGGTCGGCAACGGCAAGGTCGTATTAGCTTTATCTGGCGGCGTCGATAGTTCCGTTGCCGCGGCTCTGATTTCAAAAGCCGTAGGAAGCCAGCTGACCTGTATTTTCGTCGATCACGGCCTGCTCCGCAAGAATGAAGGCGATGAAGTAGAAGCAGCTTTCAAAGACAGCGGCATGAATTTTGTCCGCGTCGATGCTTCTGAACGCTTCCTGGGGAAACTGGCCGGCGTGACCGATCCGGAACGGAAGCGGAAAATCATCGGTGAAGAATTTATCCGCGTCTTTGAAGATGAAGGCCGCAAAATCGGATCTGTCGATTTCCTTGCCCAGGGAACGATTTATCCGGACGTCATCGAATCCGGTGCCGGCGATGCCGCTGTCATCAAGAGCCATCATAATGTAGGTGGTCTCCCGGCGGTTGTCGATTTTAAAGGCCTCATTGAACCACTCCGCAACCTCTTTAAAGATGAAGTCCGCGAACTGGGTGCAGAACTGGGCCTGCCGGATTATCTCGTATGGCGCCAGCCATTCCCCGGTCCGGGCCTTGCTATCCGCATTATGGGTGAAATCACGAAGGAAAAACTGGCTATCCTCCGCGATGCCGATGCCATATTCCGTGAAGAAATCGCCAATGCCGGCCTGCAGCGGGATATCAACCAGTACTTCGCCGTTTTGACCAACAACCGCTCTGTCGGCGTCATGGGTGATTTCCGTACCTATGATTACACGCTGGCACTGCGCGGCGTTACGACGACCGACTTCATGACGGCCGACTGGGCACGCATTCCTTACGATGTCCTCGATAAAATCTCCAGCCGCATCGTCAATGAAGTAGATCACATCAACCGCATCGTGTACGATATTACGAGCAAACCACCTTCCACTATTGAATGGGAATAATAGCGAAAATCCCCGCAAGCTGTTCACTAATAAGCAGCTTGTGGGGATTCTTTTTTTTGCATCTGGGAGCAGGAATGAATAAAAGATGTTTACCCCTTCTTCCCGTCCTTGTTCTATTCCTTCCCGGCGTTCCTGTGCTAATAGTGCTGTCAGTTTCATATATTCCCGCCTCGTTTCTCTTTACTTAAAAATGATTATACCATGAATAGTTTAGCCTTGTGAACGGCCCGGGATCACCAGCTTTCCTGAAGAGACTTTTCGCTAACGACCTTGTATGTTATAATCATGATATATTTGAAAATAGAAGTTGTTTATGTGAAGCGTGGTGTCATTTATGTGGCTGCAAAGTTTAACCGGAGGATGTTCGCTATGCTATGTATGAACAAGGACGCAGTGTAACGAGAGAACGCGCGAATTGAATGGTGATGGTGGACGGACGACCAGCCGTAATGCTAAGGAACTTATGGATTATGCTGCCTGCCTTCAAAAAAATATTCGGAATGGCAATTAGAATGGGAATATGAGATTATTAGTCTGTTTTTTATAAGAAAGGTCTGGCGGATATTTATGAAAGGGGAGGACGGTATGTTTCAGATTGGGCTTACGGGAGGTATTGCTTCGGGGAAGAGTACAGTTGTGGCCATGCTGCGTCAGCTGGGGGCGGGAATCATCGACTGTGACCAGATCGCCCATGATGTCGTCCGGCCCGGGTCGGAAGGACTGAAGGCCGTTGCTGACGCCTTCGGACCGCATACGTTGTGCGCAGATGGCACGATGGACCGGGCGTATATAGGCCGCGTCGTTTTTGGAAACAGGGAGAAAAAGGCGCAGTTGGAAGGCATTTTATTTCCTCTCATCCAGCGGGGAATCAATGATACAATTGAAATAATTGAAAAAAATAAAAAAAATCCGGTCATTTTCCTTGACATGCCATTGCTATTTGAGATAAAATACAACACGTACGTTGATGAAGCATGGCTCGTATATGTGGATCCGGCGACGCAGCTTTCACGGCTGATGGCGCGGAATCACTATACACGGGACGAAGCAATGGCACGCATCCATGCTCAACTTCCTATTGATACAAAACGGTCATTGGCTCAGGTTATCATCGACAATACTGGTTCTTTGGAAGATACAGAAGAACAGGTGCGGTATGAGTGGCATGAACTGATGAAACGGATTCAATCTGGGGAGTAAGCTGTGAGACGGAGAAATAATACAAAGGTAAAAATTGTAGCAGCTGTATTGGTTGCCTGTTTCTCTGCGTCGTATTTCTTTACCTGGAAAGACGATGTAATGCGTAAAATCGTATATCCTCTGCAGTATGACTATATGGTCAGACAGTATGCCTATGAAAACCATGTGGATCCGGCGCTGGTAGCGGCAGTGATTCTGGTGGAAAGCAAGTTTGACCGGTCGGCCTCGTCTCACCGGGGTGCCAGCGGTCTGATGCAGATTATGCCTGATACAGGCAAATGGATTGCTGAAAAGATGGGGATGGAAAATTTTCGTCCTGCCCAGCTGAACGATGTACAGACGAATATCAGGATGGGTACCTGGTATCTGGCATATCTTCTCAAAGAGTATGATGGCAATGAAGTTTTGGCTCTGGCAGCGTATAATGCCGGACGCGGCCATGTCGATTCCTGGATGGATGAATATGGCTGGGACAAAAACTTTAAAAAAATTGAAGAAATACCCTTTACAGAAACGAGAGAGTATGTTAGAATAGTCTTGTTGAACGAAAGGCAATACAAAAAACTGTATAACTTTTAATTTCTTTTTATGCGGTTGTGGCGGAATGGCAGACGCGCTGTCTTCAGGCGGCAGTGATCATCGATCGTGTGGGTTCAACTCCCACCAACCGCACCATTTTTTTGCCCTATGGATGATACATTGATTGAAACAGTCAAACAATGGAATATCACTTCGAGTCTCCCACTTCAGGTGGGAGATTTTAAGTTAACGGCAGAGCAGCACATGGTACAGGATCATGGGAAAGATAAGGAATACCTGATTTTTCTATATACGAATGACGATAATGGCTGGACCGTACGGGGGACAATCAATCCGGAAACGAATGAATTATTTGTCCGTACGGATATTGGAATGCTGGAGTTTGCGCTCATTGAATTTATTACGGAAAATTTTGAAAGTTTTCGTAATATGGTAGAATCCCGGCTCCCGGAGCTGATCCGGACGTATTATGTAGATCGGGAAGAGAATTTCAGTGTATTGTTGAAGGATAAAGGAATCACGACGGTGGACTGGGATGACTTCCTGCCGAAATCATATGCCGGTTTCAGGCGGCTGATCCGTCCCAATGATGCCGTGCGAATCATTAATGGGTCGTATATGATCCTGGCTTACTATGATGGAGCGACGCGTAGCGGTTTGTCACTCATGTACAACATACTCCGGGATGATTTTTTTGCCGAACGGCGGATACATAATTTCCCCAATCTGGTACATGATTTTGACAGCAGTGATCTGAAGCTCCTGAAAAAAGCATTGCAGGAACGTCTCCTGCCTGTGCTGGACTCCATTGCTGCTGATTTAAAGGCGGCAGAGTGAGCGTTTTTCATTGTCAGAAAACGCTGTTGGTGGTATACTTTAGTTAATTAGATGTAAACTTTTCTAAGAGTGGGTGGAAGCCCACTCTTAACTTTTACTTGCAGGGTTTCGTCGGGAAAGATACAGGTGAATTATGAGACGCGAACATATTGAAGAACTGGTAGCTGAAGAAGTTGAAAAAATCATTGCCGGTACGGCATTAGAACTCGTCGATGTGGAATACGTCCGGGAACGGAACTGGTATTTACGGGTTTTTATTGATAAGCAGGGAGGCGTCGATCTGGAAGACTGCCAGGCCGTCAGTGAAAAACTCAGTAAGATACTGGATGAAAAAAATCCCATCAGTGACAATTATCTTTTGGAAGTATCTTCCCCGGGACTGGACCGGGTCCTGAAAAAGGAAAAAGATTTTATCCGTTACCAGGGCCGCGATGTCGATATTCATTTCTTCAAGCCCCATAATGGAACGAAACTTCTGACCGCTGTGCTGAAGGGCAGGGAAGGCGATGTCCTGACAGTCAGCCATGATGAAACGGAAGAAACATTGGACATGAAAGATATATCCCAGATACGGTTACATATTGATTTTTAGTGGAGGTACATGAAAGTGAACAAGGAATTACTCAATGCGATTGCCTATTTGTCCAAAGAAAAGGGCGTTTCTGCCGATGTCATCTGTGATTCGCTGGAAGCGGTCCTGATTACGGCCTATAAAAAAGAGCCAGATGCCAATCCCAACGCCGTCGTAGAATTAAACCGCCTGACTGGCGATTATAAAATCCTGGCTCCTAAGACGGTAGTGGAAACGGTAGAAGATGAAGACGCCGAAATTTCTCTGGCCATGGCCCAGATCCTGGACCCGGAATATTCGGCAGGCGATGTCATCAATGTCAATGTGACGCCCAAGAATTTTGGCCGTGTCGCTGCCCAAGCAGCCAAACAGGTCATGATCCAGCGGCTGCGTGAAGCCGAACGGAGCATCGTCTACGATGAATTTTCCAACCGTCAGGATGACATCATCACGGGAATCATCCAGCGTATCGAACAGCGCAATGTCTATGTTGATCTGGGGAAAGCAGAAGCGGTCCTGCCCGTTTCCGAACAGATTCCGACGGAAACGTATACGGTCGGCCAGCGTATCAAGTGTTATGTGGTAGAAGTACGCAAGACGACCAAGGGCGCCCAGATTCTCGTTTCCCGGACACATCCGGGCCTGTTAAAGCGCCTCTTTGAACTGGAAGTTCCGGAAATTTATGATGGCGTCGTAGAACTGAAATCCGTTGCCCGTGAACCGGGCCGCCGGTCGAAAATTGCCGTCTATTCCCGCGATGAAAATGTGGATTGTGTCGGCGCCTGTGTCGGTCCGAAAGGAGTACGGGTGCAGAATATTGTGACAGAACTGCAGAATGAAAAAATAGATATCGTGAAATGGGATGAAGATCCGGCTGTCTACATTGCCAATGCCCTGAGCCCGGCAACGGTGGTTTCGGTAACGGTTGATGAAGCGGAAAAGACCTCTAACGTCGTCGTTCCCGATTACCAGCTGTCCCTGGCTATTGGCAAAGCCGGTCAGAATGCCCGTCTGGCGGCTAAGCTGACCAACTGGAAAATCGATATCAAGAGCGAAAGCCAGGCTGCGGAACTGGCGGAACAGAAACAGGATGAACCGGCTGGCGAAGAGCTGGACGGTGATGACCTGTTAGCCGACCTGGCCATGCCTTCTGCTCCGGAAGCAGAAGATGCAGCAGTTTGCGATGTGGAAGCGGACCAGCATACGGAAGAGTAGGTGAGGACCATGAAAAAGAAAAAAATTCCCTTGCGGGTCTGTGCCGGCTGCCAGGAACAGAAGAGCAAAAAAGAGATGATCCGCATCGTACGCACGCCTGAAGGAGATGTCGAAATCGACAAGACAGGGAAGAAATCCGGGCGCGGCGTGTACATCTGCCAGAATCCGGAGTGCCTGGAAAAGGCCTATGAGGAACACAGGCTGGAACGTTCTTTAAAGACAAAGGTGTCTCCTGAAATTTATGAAGAACTCCGCAAGGATCTGGAATGACAGGGCAGGAACGGATCGGCAATCTTCTGGGCCTTGCCTGTCGGGCACGGAAGACGGTGTGTGGTGATTTTGCTGCAGAAAATTATTTGAAGAAACATGCAGTGCCGCTCCTGTTTGTAGCCAGCGATGGCGGTGAGAATGCAGAAAAATACCGCCGCATTGCAGTGCGCAGGAATATAGCGGTTGTAGATATATATACGAAAGAAGAACTGGGCAGAACAGTCGGGAAGTCTCAGAATGTGGTAGTATTATTGACGGACCGGGGATTTGCCAAGGCGATAGATGACGTGATACAGGCGATGAAGAAGGGGGCAACCAGATGACGAAACGAGTATATGAAGTGGCAAAGGAGTTGGGCGTATCGGCCAGCGATATTATTAAAACTCTGGGAGAACATAATATAAAGGCAACGAATTTTTCTGGTGTAGATGATCAGGCAAAGCGTGTACTGGATAAGGCATATGCGCCGAAAAAAGAAAATACTGATGCTCATGGCACGAGAAAAAAGGCGGCTATGCAGGCTGGGAAAAATAACGGCCAGAACGTCCGTAAAAATGAACAGAGACCAGAAAAGAACAACAAGAACCGGAATAACCGCCCGCAGAATAATCAGGGACAACGGCCGGAAACAGAAAAGGGAAATGTCAGAAAAGAAGGACAGTCCCGCAATAATTTCAATCGTCAGCAGCAGAATATGAAGAAGACTCAACAGACTAACCAGAATCATCAGGGCAATCAGAATCCCAATCACAAAGGGAATGTGAATAGTAAAAACGGCAGTCAGCCGGCTCGTGAAAATGATACGAAGCGTACGAAGTATTTTGGCCACAGTCAGCAGAATAATACGGGACGCAATGACAACCGGAAGAATAACAAACATTCTGGTCCGTCCGGTCATAATGGCAAGAACGCATCAAACCAGAACCGGCCTCATACGCTTTTGTCCAATGTCCTGAATAAAGGCAAGAATAAGAATAAACGGAATAAGAACCAGCATGGTGGCCAGAATGTGGCTATGCAGGATACGTCGGCGAAAAAGAAAAATTACCCGACGTCTATCGAACTTCCGGAAACGATTATCGTCAAAGATTTTGCCGAACGGCTGGGCCGCGAAGTCAGTGAAGTCATTAAAAAGCTGCTCATGGGCGGCATTATGGCTACCATCAATCAGGAAATCGATTATGATACAGCTTCGCTGATTGCCGATGAATTTGGCGTCGCCGTCACGAAGGAAGCACCGCCGGAAGATCCTACGGAAATCGAAGAAATCATCGATCCGCCCGAATCTCTTCAGCCGCGTCCCCCCGTCGTCACAATCATGGGCCACGTTGACCATGGCAAGACCAGTCTGCTCGATGCTATCCGCCAGAGTCATATCACGAGTCATGAAGCAGGCGGTATTACCCAGCATATCGGGGCTTATCAGGTCCGCTATGAAGGCAAGAAAATCGTATTCATGGATACGCCGGGGCATGAAGCTTTTACGGCCATGCGTGCCCGCGGTGCCCAGGTAACGGATATTGCTGTCCTCGTCGTTGCCGCCGATGATGGTGTCATGCCCCAGACGATTGAATCAATCAACCATGCCAAATCGGCTGGTGTCCCGATTATCGTTGCTATCAATAAAATCGATAAAGAAAGTGCCAATCCCCAGCAGGTCATGCAGCAGCTGACGGAATATGGCCTGATCAGTGAAGAATGGGGCGGCGATACGATTATGGTCCCCGTTTCCGCTCATAAGAAAATCGGCCTGGATGATTTGCTGGAAAACATCCTGGTACTGGCAGAAGTACTGGATCTCAAAGCCAATCCTAACCGTCCGGCCCAGGGCGTCGTTATCGAAGCCAAACTGGATAAAGGCCGCGGTCCTGTAGCCTCCGTACTGATCCAGAAAGGGACGCTCCACGTAGGCGATACGATTATCGTCGGCTCCTGCTACGGCAAGGTGCGGGCCATGACCAATGAACGGGGCGAACGTGTCAAGAAAGCAGAACCGTCTATCCCGGTAGAAATCCTCGGTCTGAATGATGTACCGGAAGCCGGTGATATCCTCGATGCGACGGATGAAAAGACGGCCCGTTCGGTTGCCGAAAAACGACTGGAAAAGAAACGGTCGTCTGAACTGCACGTCAATGCCAAGGTTACGCTGGATGACCTGTTCAATCAGATTCAGCAGGGCGAATTGAAAGAATTGTCCCTCATTGTCAAGGGGGATGTACAAGGGTCCGTAGAAGCGCTGAGCCAGTCGCTCATGGCCATCAAGAGTGATGAAGTCCGCATTTCTATCGTTCATTCCGGCGTTGGAGCTATCAATGAATCGGATATTATGCTGGCGTCGGCATCGAATGCCCTCATCATCGGTTTCAACGTCCGCCCTGATGCATCGGCCCGCAAGGCTGCGGAACATGAAAATGTCGATATGCGTACGTACCGGGTCATTTATGATGCCATCAATGATGTTGAAGCAGCTATCAAAGGGATGCTGGAAAAGAAATACGAAGAACATATTACCGGACGGGCAGAAGTACGCAAAGTCATTACGACTCCCAAGGTCATTGTCGCCGGTTCTTATATCAAAGAAGGCAAAATCTCCAGCACATCCAAGGTACGCCTGATCCGCAATGGCATCGTCGTCCATGAAGGCGAAGTAGACGGCCTGCGCCGTTTCAAAGATGATGTGAAAGAAGTTGCCGAAGGGTATGAATGCGGTATCACGCTGGAAAATTACCGCGATATCAAGGAAGGCGACGAAATCGAAGCGTACGAAATGGTAGAAGTCGAACCGGAATAAAGTGAGGGAAGACAACTATGGGAGAATTACGAGTACGTAAAATACAGGAATTCATCAAGCAGGAAGTTTCCAATATTATTTTGCGGGAGCTGAAAGATCCGCGCATCGGTTTTATCACCGTAACCGATGCACGGATTACAGGCGACCTGCGGGAAGCGACCGTATATGTCAGCCTGTTTGGCAGCGATGCCGAAAAGGCCGATACGCTGAAAGCACTGAAAAGCGCGAATGGATATATCCGTTCCGAAGTCGGGAAAAGGCTGGGAATCCGCTATTCGCCGACGATTGAATTCAAAGAAGACACATCCCTCGATTATGGGATGAAAATCGATAAGATACTGCGTGATATAGAAAAGAAGGACTGATGTCCATGAATATTACACCAGAAGAAATCCGCCACCTGCTGCAGCATTACAGCCATGTCCTGCTGACGGCCCATGTCAATCCCGACGGGGACGCCATCGGGTCCCTGGTGGCCATGCAGGACTATCTGGAGCGGATGGGCAAGCAGGTCGTCACCGTCATCGATGATGACATTGACGACAAGTTTTTCTTCCTGCCCGGTGTCAGCCTGTTTAAAAAGCCGGCTGCTGTCCATACGGATGATTCCTGGCTGACCGTTATCCTCGATGCGACGTCAGCCGACCGCTGCGGTGCCGTTGAATCACTCATCCATGGGGATGTACTGAATATTGATCACCATATTTCCAATGCGCATTTTGCCCGGTACGAATATATCCGGCCGGAATGCGCGGCGACGGGAGAAATCCTGACACAGCTTTTTCTTACATGGGGCGACGGGGTGAACCAGCCGGAGGCCATGGCTCTGTACATGGCTATTGCAACTGACAGCGGCTTCTTTAAATTCAGCAATACGACAGGTCATACATTGCGCATGGCAGCCTCTCTTGTCGATGCCGGTGCCATGCCCCATGTCATTTCGGAACATCTGGAAGCCCAGTCTCTGGTAAAGCTTCACGCCCTTTCAGAAGTGCTGAAACATATTGAATTATTTGGCAACAACAAAGTGGCGGGCATTACATTTTCACCGGATGTCCTGAAATATACGGGAGAACATACAGGCGGGTATATTGACTATGCCCGGACAGTCAAGGGCGTCGATATAGCTTTTACGGTGAAGTATATCAGCGATGAGGAAACGCGGGTCAGTCTCCGTTCCAAACAGGCGGATGTCAACGCCATAGCGTCTGTTTTTGGAGGGGGCGGTCATGTCCGTGCGGCTGGATGTACTATCGGTGCGCCTCTGGAAAAAGCAAAAAAAATGCTTATAAAGGAAATTTTAAAAGCTGTATGATACAGGGAATTGTCAATGTGTTAAAACCGACTGGCATGTCCAGTCACGATATAGTAAGTCAGATGCGCCGCATCTACCAGATGAAAAAAATCGGTCATGCCGGTACACTGGATCCGCTGGCGGCAGGTGTACTGCCTGTGTATCTGGGACAGGCAACGCGGCTCATCGAATATGGAGACAGCGATACGAAGACGTATCATGCGGAATTTCTGCTGGGAATTGCGACCGACACAGAGGATATTACCGGACAGGTCGTAGACCGGAAGCCCGTTCCTGCTGTGAGCGCCGTGGACATGACAGCGGCGCTGCAGCATTTTATGGGGCCGATCAAGCAGACGCCATCGCGGTATTCCGCTATCAGTATACACGGCGTGAAGGCTTATAAATTAGCCCGCAGCCATCAGGATTTTACCCTGCCGGAACGGGATGTGACGATACATGATATACGGCTCCTATCCTGGCAGGAACGCCGGGGGACGCTGGCCGTGACCTGCTCCAAGGGGACCTACGTCCGTTCTCTGGTCCGGGATCTGGGCGAGTATCTGGGAACCTGTGCCTGTATGTCTTATCTGGTGCGCGTACAGGCCGGCGTGTTTACTATCGAAGATGCGGCGACGCTGGAAGAACTGACCTGTGACCCGCTGCGCTATGTCCTGCCGGCAGATGCTTCTATGGGAGCCGTACGGAAGGTAACTCTGTCCCGGGAAAACTGCCTGTATCTTCTTCAGGGCAGGCCTGTTCCTTTCGCCGGACGGCAGATGACGCATGGTGAAATCCTGCGTGTCTATACGGACCGGGGCGTGCTTACGGGGATTGCCCGTTTCGATAAAGAACATCATGTCATCCGCCCGCACAAAATGTTTGCGGATTCATTGTGAGGTAATCGACGATGCAAGTATTTCATTCTTTTGAAGAAGCGCAAGACTACACGGCAACGGTAGTCGCTCTGGGAACCTTTGATGGCGTACATCTGGGGCATCAGATGGTCATGAAGACGGCTATTGATACGGCGCGCAGGCTGCAGGCCAAAGCTGTAGTCGTGACCTTTGCAGCTCACCCGCTGTCCGTGCTGTGTCCGGAAAAGGAACCGGCGCGCCTGGCTACGGTAAAGCAGAAGGAACGGTATATAAAAGAACTGGGCCTGGATGGTCTCGTCCTTTTGCCCATGAATCGTCACCTCATCGATGAATCACCGGATGAATTCTGCCAGCAGCTGCTGGATTATCTGCATCCCAAATCGGTAGTAGTGGGAGCGAATTTTACTTACGGCGCCAGGGCGGCAGGCAACACGGAAACACTGCGTGACTTTATGGATGGCCATGGAGTTCCCGTACAGGTGCTGCATCTGCTGGAACGGCCCGGCCGGGCGACGCCCATCAGCAGTACGGTCATCCGCAAACTGGTCCTGCTGGGTCACATGGAAACGGCGGCCAACCTGCTGGGCAGACCTTTTGAAATCGAAGGGATGGTCGTGGAAGGTGACCGGCGGGGACGGCTTATCGGCTTCCCGACGGCCAATATGGAAATACCACCCCGCATGGCTATGCCACCGGATGGCGTGTATGTAACCGAGGTATTCGTCGATGGTGCGTACCGGCCGGCTATGACCAATATTGGCGACAATCCGACTTTTACCAATCAATACCGCCGGATAGAAACGCATATCATCAACTGGCAGGGAGACATATATGGCAAATGCCTTTGCGTCCGTTTTTATAAACGGCTGCGCCATGAAATCCCCTTTCAGACGACGGAAGCGCTCCAGCGTCAGATGGAGCAGGACCAGGTTGATACGCTGAATTATCTGGATGATAATGACAGGACTTGTTTTAAATGACAGGTCCTGTCATTTTTAATCTGCTTTTAATCTGATTTTAATTTAATTCTCATCTGAGTTAAATTGAATTTATGTCATAACAATGATATAATTAAAGCATAGATAAAGGTTGCGTTCAGTTTTGCGAAGGAGTGGTAGAGTATGGAATACAAATTTTCAGATCTTGCAAATGGATTAAAAGCTTCGGAAATACGTGAACTGTTGAAATTGACAGCCCAGCCAGAAATTATCTCTTTTGCCGGCGGTCTTCCGGCTCCGGAATTATTCCCTCTGGAAGAATTAAAAAAAGTAGATATTGCTATTATTGATAAGGAAGGGAAAGCGGCTGTACAATATGGCACGACGGAAGGATATGTACCACTGCGGCAGCATATTTGTGAACGGATGAAAAAATCATTTATGGTCGATTGCGGAATCGATGAAGTCTTTATTACGTCCGGGTCGCAGCAGGGCCTGTCGTTCATCCCTCAGATTTTTATCAATCCTGGCGATATCATGCTCGTTGAAAGTCCAACCTACCTGGGAGCACTCAACGCATTCAAACTGTGCGGACCTAAATTCGTAGAACTTCCAACCGACGACAAGGGCGTCATTCCCGAAGAATTAGAAAAAATCCTGAAACAATATGGCGATAAGATCCGCCTGGCCTATGTCATTCCTGAATTCCAGAACCCGACAGGGGTAACATGGCCTATCGAACGGCGTAAAGCGTTCATGGAACTCATCAACCAGTACAATTTCCCGGTCATTGAAGATGACCCGTATGGCGAACTGCGGTATGACGGTGACAAAGTTCCGTCCCTGAAATCGATGGATACGAAGGGGAATATCATATTCCTCGGCTCGTTCTCGAAGATTATGATGCCAGGTCTGCGCGTAGCCTGGATGGTAGCCGACCCGGCGATTATCGATAAATGCGTTAAATACAAACAGGCAGCTGACCTGCAGACATCGTCCTTTGCACAGCGTCAGGTATCTTTCTTCCTCGATATGTTCGACATCGATGCCCATATCAAAGATATTTGTGATCTTTATGGCAAACGCCGCACACTTATGCTCGACAAGATGAAAGAATACTTCCCGGCAGAATGCAAATTCACCTATCCGGAAGGCGGTCTCTTCACTTGGGTTGAACTGCCTGAAGGTATGGATGCCAAAGAACTGATGCCGAAAGTACTGGAAAAGAAAGTAGCTTATGTACCGGGCGGTGCTTTCTATCCGAATGGCGGAGGAGAAAATCACTTCCGCATGAACTATTCGTGCATGCCGGAAGACAAGATTGTAGAAGGCGTAAAACGTCTGGGCGATGTACTGAAAGAAGAAATTGCCAAAATGAAATAACGACTGAACGCAGAGAACAGGGCAGGGAGAAAATCCTTGCCTTGTTTTTGTATACGTATTACTTTTTGCCATCACTGGAATTTTGTAATTTGCAATCTCTTTATGTTAGTGTTATAATTTGACCACTGGGGAGTAATATTAACATAGGGGTGATTTACATGACAAAATTTTCTGATTTTGCAAACACATTAAAAGCTTCTGATATTGCGGAACTGCTGGAACTTACGGAAAAACCGGAAGTAATTTCGTTTGCAGGGGGGCTGCCGGCACCAGAATTGTTCCCAATCGAAGAAATGAAGCAGGTCGATCAGGCTATTTATGAAAAGGAAGGCCGCAAGGCGGTTCAGTATGGTACGACAGAAGGGTATGTACCACTGCGCGAAGAAATTGCCAAACGGATGAAGAAGTCCTTCTTCGTTGACTGCGAAGCAAAAGATATCGTTATTACGACGGGTTCACAGCAGGGCCTGTTTATCCTGTCGCAGATTCTCGTCAATAAAGACGAAACGATTGCTATGGAAAGCCCGTCTTATATGGGTGCCATCATGGCCTTTAACCCGGTAAGACCTAACTATATTGAAGTACCGACGGATGACAAGGGCATTATCCCGGAAGAGCTGGATAAAATCCTTGCTACAGATAAAAGCGTCCGCATGATTTATGTTATTCCTGAATTCCAGAACCCGACAGGTATCACCTGGCCAGTAGAACGCCGGAAAGCATTTATGGATGTCATCAACAAATATGATGTCGTGGTCGTCGAAGACGATCCCTACGGTGAAATCCGTTATGACATTGAAAAACTGCCGTCCCTGAAGTCCATGGATACGCAGGGAAAAGTCGTATTCCTCGGCTCGTTCTCCAAGATTTTCATGCCGGGCCTGCGCTTGGGCTGGACTATTGCTAATCCGGAAATTATCGATAAATTCGTCAAATTCAAACAGGCCGTCGATCTCGGCACTTCGACCTTTGGTCAGCGCCAGGCCGCATATTACTGCCAGATGTTTGATATGGATGCCCACATCAAAGAAATCAACGCATTATATGCCAAACGCCGCGACCTCATGTGTGAATCGATGAAGAAGTACTTCCCGGAAGAATGCAAGTTTACCTATCCTCAGGGCGGTCTCTTCACGTGGGTTACCCTGCCGGAAGGTATGGACGCCAAAGAATTGATGCCGAAATGTCTGGCAAAAGATGTAGCGTATGTACCGGGTGGTATTTTCTATCCCAATGGCGGCAATGGCAACCACTTCCGCCTCAATTACTCCAACATGCCAGAAGACCGTATCGTAGAAGGCATCAAACGGCTGGGAGAGGTGCTCAAAGAAGAATTATCGAAATAATCCGTGAATTTCTGGAAGGATTCATGATCAAGGGCGTGCCTGTGGCATGCCCTTTTTTTAGAGAGGAGAGATAGTTTTGCGGCCTTTAGATGTCCTGAAACAGTATTTTGGCTATTCATCGTTCCGCCCTGGACAGGCGGAGGTCATTGCCACGATCATGGAGCATCGTGACTGCCTGGCCATTATGCCGACGGGAGCCGGAAAATCACTTTGTTTCCAGATACCGGGATTGCTGATGTCCGGCCTTACACTGGTCATTTCTCCCCTCATTTCATTGATGAAAGATCAGGTAGATGCGCTGCTGGCACAGCATATACCGGCCGTGTTTATCAATAGCCAGTGCACACTGGAAGAGTCGAGACAGCGGTTTTCAGAAATACGGAGTGGCCGGGTCAAGCTCGTCTACATTTCTCCTGAACGGCTGCAGAATGAATTTTTTACGAGCTTCATGCAGTCTATGCCAATCGATATGGTCGTCATCGATGAAGCTCATTGTGTATCCCAGTGGGGTCATGATTTCCGGCCCGGGTATTGCGCTATCCGCCCGTGGATCGAAGCACTGCCTCACCGTCCGGTGGTGGCGGCCTTTACGGCGACGGCGACTCAGAAGGTAAAAGAAGATATGATGAACCTCCTGGGCCTTCAGGATGAACGGGTCTTTATCGGCGGGTTTGACCGTCCGAATCTGTACTTCCGCGTCGTCCGCAATACAGACCGGACTTCTTTCATCCTGTCCTATCTGGCCCGGAATAAAGAGGACAGCGGAATCATCTATGCGGCGACGCGGAAAGAGGTAGACCGCCTGTACAAGGAAATAAAAGCACGCGGGTTTGCCGCAGGGCGGTATCATGCCGGTATGACCGATGGAGCGCGCAAGAAGGTACAGGAACAGTTTACCTATGATAAAATTTCCGTCATTGTAGCAACCAATGCCTTTGGCATGGGCATCGACAAGAGCAATGTCCGGTACGTCATTCACTATCAGATGCCAAAAAACATCGAAAGCTATTATCAGGAAGCGGGCCGGGCCGGACGGGACGGAGCTCCCGGAGAATGCATCCTGCTGTATAACCGGCGTGACATCATGATTCAGAAATTCCTCATCGAAAACTCTGTCCATTCACCAGAACAGCAGAAAAAAGAATTGCAGATGCTGAACGCCATGATTGAATATTGCGAAACCCGTCACTGCCTGCGCCAGTATATTCTCCGGTATTTTGGAGAAAAACCATCCTGGGACCGCTGTGAACATTGTGGCAATTGTGATCAGGAAGTCGTCCAGGAAGATACGACCCAGATTGTCCGGCCGATTTGCCTATGTATCGACGAGGTGAAAGGGCGTTTTGGAATGACGATGGTCTGTGATATACTAAAGGGGAGTATGACTGCCCGAATCCGCCATTATGGTTTCCAGCGCTGTACGAGCTTTGGCATGCTAAGCAATTATGCGGCCAGAGAAATCCGCGATATGATCCGGCAAAGTCTGGAAGATGGATTCGTGCAGCAGTCCGAAGGGCAATACCCCGTCCTTTCTCTGACTGCTGACGGACGGGATGTATTGAAAGGCCGGAAACGGGCTATACAGGAAATTGCCATCGCGGCAGAAACAGAACCGGCGGCCCGGCCGGCGCGGAAGAAAAAATCTGTATCTGAATCTATCGATGAAGAAGCCTGCCGGCCCCTCTTTGAGGTACTCCGGTCAGTTCGCATGGATCTGGCAAAAAAAGAACATATTCCGCCTTTCGTCATTTTTTCCGATGCCACACTTTGGGAAATGGCAGCCAGCCGCCCCGTATCGGAAGAGGCGATGTCCCGCATTAAAGGGGTAGGTGAGTTCAAGCTGCATAAATATGGCCGCATTTTTTGCCAGGCTGTTCAGGATTTTCAAACTACACAGAGGTGATGTACATGAGTTCAGCCGATACACAGTATCTGGATATGGTAGAACGGATTTTAAAACAGGGATATTACTCGAATAACCGCACAGGGATACCGACGTATAAACTTCCTCATCAGATATTTCAGTTTGACCTGGAAAAAGAATTTCCCATTCTGACTACGAAATTTGTTGCGTTTAAGACGGCCGTAAAGGAGATTCTCTGGATCTGGCAACTGCAAAGTAATGATGTACGGGAGCTGCAGAAGATGAATTGCCATGTCTGGGATGAATGGATGCGCCCTGATGGAACGATTGGGAAAGCTTACGGGTATCAGATACGTAAATACAAGCAGGTAGATCATTTGCTGGATATGCTGCGTCATGACCCGCAGAACCGGCGGATGATTGTTACGCTGTGGAATATAGATGACCTTCCCGACATGGCATTGCAGCCTTGTGCCTTTCAGACGTTGTGGGATGTCAGCGACGGACGACTCAATTGCATGCTGGTACAGCGCAGCGGCGATATGGGACTGGGCGTACCGTTCAACATGACGCAGTATGCCGTACTCATCCATCTCATTGCCCAGACGGTTGGCCTGAAGCCGGGACTGTTTACCCATGTTATCAATAATGCCCATATTTATGAAAATCATATCGATGCGATGAAAACACAGCTGTCACGGCGCAGTCAGGCTTTTCCGGCGCCCAGGCTCTGTATTAATCCCGATATTCACGATTTCTACCAGTTTACTATTGATGATATCGCCCTTGACGGATATCAGCATTTGGGTAAATTACCAATGGAGGTGGCCGTCTGATGCTGCACATGATTGCTGCTGTGGATAAGGCGCGGGGAATTGGAAAAGATAATCAGCTGCTCTGCCACTTGTCTGCCGATTTAAAGCATTTCAAGAACCTGACTATGGGGCATACAATCATTATGGGACGGAAGACCTTTGAAAGTCTTCCGGGACTGCTGCCGGGGCGGCCACACTGGGTGCTGACCGGACAGAGGGATTATGAAGAAACTCATCCCGGCATCACCGTATTTCACGATATGGATGATATGGTACGGGCTGTCCGGACTGGTGAGGAGTATTTTATCATTGGCGGTGCTTCCTTATACACGGAATTCATGGGGCGTGCTGACAGCCTGTATCTGACGGAAATTGATGCGGAACTGCCGGCAGATACGTTTTTTCCGCCGTTGGACCGGACGCGCTGGCAGGAAGTGGCAAGGGATGCCCATGAGGCAGATGAACGCAATGCTTATCCCTTCTCTTTTGTTCATTATCTGCGTAAATAAAGATTTACATTATGCTTTTATGTCATAATGAAAATAAGAAATTGGTTGACATTGAATGTTTGGTATGATACACTACCTATTAGAGCTAGAGAATAGCTGCATTTGTTTTTTTTAGGAGGATTTTGTTATGCACGGTAAAGTAAAATGGTTCAGCGCAGAAAAAGGTTATGGCTTCATTGAAAGAGAAGATGGCGGCGACGTTTTCGTACACTTCTCCGCTATTCAGGAAGACGGCTTCAAATCCCTGACAGAAGGTCAGGAAGTTGATTTTGATATCGTAGATGGTGCACGTGGTCCGCAGGCTGCTAACGTAGTTAAAGCCTAATCGAGCGCTTTCAGGATATAGACCTTTTAACCGGTAACCTCATGGTTGCCGGTTTTTTTTTAGAGTGAAACGGGAAAGATAATATGCAGATGAATTTTACTGCATATTTATTGCATAAAAACTTGAAATATACACGCTTATATGCTATGATATACACATATTCAAGAGAATATACAGGATTGATTGCATATGGAGGGTGAATATATATGAAACACGTCAACAGTTTTGCCGATTATACGGCGGATGAATTAAAAGGCATATTACTTCTGGCAGAAAAAATTAAACAGAATCAGCAGGCTTTCTCTCATTTACTGGATGGGAAAAAGCTGTATACTCTGTTTGAAAAGACATCGAACCGGACATATTTATCGTTCAATATCGGGATGGAAGAACTGGGTGGCAAGTCGTATAATCAGCTCTGGAAAGACAGTAATTTTACTATTGGCGATCTTCCCAGTGAAGTTAAATACGTAGGGCGTAACGTGGACTGCATTATGGGACGTTTCAAAAAATCGGAAACGACCCATGGTTTCATGGATGCTTCGATTGTTCCGGTCATCAACGGCTGTGATAATACGTTCCACCCGACACAGGCGCTGGCCGATATGCTGACGCTGTATGAAAAGACGGGTCATTTTGATGTCAAAGTCTTGTATATTGGAGCCAAGAATAATACGTATAATTCCCTCAGTGAAATTGTTACCATGCTGGGTGGCAAGATGTATGGCCTGACTCCGTTCAGCCAGGTCATGGGCGTCGGTGATGAGTTCTACGAAGGCCTCAAGGCTACAGGTCATTATGAAGAACTGCCTGACAATATCAGTAAGGAAGATTTGAAAAAAGTCGTTGCTGAAGTCGATTGCGTCTACACTGATACGTGGGTCGATATGGAATTTTTCACCAATCCGGACTATGCGGAAAAGAAAAACAAGATTATCGGCATGATGATGCCCTATCAGATCGATGCAGACCTGATGGCAGGTACGGATACGATGGTATTCCACGATATGCCGATTCATCCGGGCTATGAAATTACCCAAGATGTGATGGAACAGCATCTGGAAACGATTCTGGATGAAGCCGAAAACCGCCGCCATGCCGAAAAAGGTCTTCTCGTATACCTCATTACCGGTAAACTTGATTGGTAAATCCTTATATTTGCAATGCCTCTATAAGCCGGAACGTATTATTTCGGATTATAGGGGCATTTTTATCAGCAACTTTTTCAAGAATCTCACGTTTCTCTAATCGGACGGAGTTCCATAAAAAGCGCTTGCAGAAATGATGGTGGATAGGTACAATTTGGTTAGAGTACCGGTGATTATGAAACAAGGAGTGATGTTGATGTATAATTTTGAATTTTATGCTCCCACCCGGGTTGTCTTCGGCAGAGGAACGGAAAGCCAGGCGGGGGCACTCGTGAAAGAATATGGCGGTACGTCTGTTCTGATACACTACGGCGGAGGCAGTGCCGTCCGTTCTGGCCTGATCCAGCGGGTCAGACAGTCTCTGGATGAAGCCGGTGTTTCGTATGTCGAACTGGGCGGTGTCGTCCCCAATCCTCATTTATCACTGGTGTATCAGGGGATTGAACTGTGCCGGAAAGCCCATGTCGATTTCGTCCTGGCAGTGGGAGGCGGCAGCGTCATTGATTCAGCAAAGGCCATCGCCTATGGGCTGGCAAATGATGGGGATGTCTGGGATTTTTACTGCGGGAAACGCAAGCCCCAGGACTGTATGCCTGTAGGCTGCGTACTGACCATTGCCGCAGCGGGCAGTGAAATGAGCAATAGTTCGGTCATCACCAAAGAAGATGAAGGGCTTAAACGGTCGTGCAATACAAACCTGGCACGGGCAAAATTTGCCATTATGAATCCTGAGCTGACCATGACCCTGCCGGACTGGCAGACCCAGGCCGGGTGTACGGATATTATGATGCACACGATGGAACGATATTTTACGCAAGGTGGCAATATGGAAATTACCGATAGCATAGCGGAAGGATTACTCCGTACGGTAATGAAATATGCCGTCATTCTCCATGCACATCCGGAACAGTATGAAGCGCGGGCAGAAATCATGTGGGCCGGCAGCCTGTCTCATAACGGCCTCACGGGATGCGGCAATGACGGCGGCGATTTTTCCTGCCACAAACTGGAACATGAACTGAGCGGCATGTTTGATGTGACCCACGGGGCCGGCCTGGCAGCTATCTGGGGTACATGGGCACGATACGTCTATCGCGATTGCCTGCCACGGTTTGTGCGGTTTGCCAGACAGGTCATGGGTGTGTCCGAAGGTCCTGACGACAGGGTGGCTTTGGCGGGGATTGAACAGATGGAATCGTTTTATCATTCCATTGGAATGCCCATCTCTATTCACGAATTAGGCATCACTCCTACAGATGATCAGCTGAAGCAAATGGCTCGTCTGTGTGCCAGAGGGTGTGGCGGTCATCAGGGATCGGCAAAAGTTCTGGATGAAGAAGACATGTACCGCATATATAAAGCGGCACTGTAAACAGCCTGAAAATAAGTAAAATCGTTAATATGGAAAAGTATATTAGTGCATTTTTGAGGAGGATTTGTATGAAAATAGTAGTAGCTATGCCGGTGACAGAAGAACACAAAAAGTGGCTGAATGCAGCCGCCGGAGATTACCCGGTTTATTTTGCCGATAATCAGGCAGCCGTAGGTGCACAGGTACCGGAAGATGTATTGTCTGATACAGAAATCATCATAGGCAATCTGGATCCTGAACTGGTGAAGAAAGCACCGAATCTGCGCTGGATGCAGCTGAACAGTGCCGGGACTGGTGCGTATATAAAAAAAGGGGTCCTGCCGGAAGGGGCGGTCCTCACCAATGCGACCGGAGCCTACGGACTGGCACTGTCGGAACATATGCTGGCCCAGCTGCTGGCGATGATGAAGAAATTATATGCCTATTATGATAATCAGAAGCAAAGCCTTTGGAAAGACGAAGGACCGGTCACATCCGTATACGGGGCCCGGGCGCTGGTCATCGGGTTCGGCGATATCGGCAGTGAATTTGGCAAACGCCTGAAGGCTTTAGGGGCCCATGTGACGGGAATCCGCCGCCGCAGTACGGTAGTCCCGCCGGAAGCAGATGAAATGGGAACGATGGATAAACTGGATGACTATCTGGCTAAGGCGGATATTGTGGCAACCAGCCTGCCCGATACGCCGGCTACATACCATCTTTATAACAAGGAACGCTTCGCGGCGATGAAACAGGGAGCCTGGTTCCTCAATATCGGCCGCGGCAACTGTGTCGTTCAGGAAGATCTGATGGAAGCCGTGAAAGCGGGGCATCTGGCAGGTGCTGCTCTGGATGTGACCGATCCGGAACCGCTGCCGGCCGATGATCCTATGTGGCAGGTACCGGGGATTTATATTACACCCCACGTTTCCGGCGGATATCATCTGGCAGAAACGCACAACCGGATTGTGCAGATTGCCTGTGAAAACTTAGAGGCCTATTTCTATGGTGGCAAGATGAAAAATATCGTAGATTTTCAGACAGGCTATAAAAAATAGGGAGGCAAGGAATATGATTCAGACAATAGCTTTTATTGGTGTAGGTATTATGGGAAAACCGATGGTACGGAATCTCATGAAAGCCGGTTTTTCGTTACATATCTTTGCGCGGCACAAAGAAAAAGTCGAAGATGTCATTGCCGAAGGGGCTGCTTTTTATCATTCTATCAAGGAATGCGTGCAAGGGTGTGATGCGGTCATTACCATGGTCGGATTTCCAAAAGACGTAGAAGAAGTGTACTATGGAAAAGATAATATCTTTGATTCGGCCAAAAAAGGAGCGTATTTGATCGATTGCACGACATCCAGCCCGTCTCTGGCAGTCCGGCTTCACGAAGACGGCAGCGAAAAAGGATTTCATGTTCTGGATGTCCCCGTCACAGGTGGTGAAAGCGGGGCTATCAAAGGTATTTTGTCTATGCTGGTCGGCGGAGACAAGGAAGATTACGAAGCTTGCATGCCGATTTTCCAGGCTGTAGGCACCAATATTAATTACCAGGGCCAGGCGGGAAATGGCCAGCATGCCAAAATGGCTAATCAGATTCTCGTGGCCGGTGCCCTGAGCGGTGTCTGCGAAGCACTGGCCTATGGGAAGGCCCGTGGCATGGATTTGCAGGTATTATTTGACTCCCTGTCTACGGGAGCCGGCGGCAGTGCCCAGCTGTCTGCTCTCGGCCCCAAGATTCTTGCTGGAAATTATCAGCCGGGATTTTTTATCAAACATATCATCAAAGACTTAAAACTGGCTTCGCAGGAAGCGGATACATTGGGGCTGAAGCTGGATATGGTTCCAGAAGTACTGGCTGATTTTGAAGACCTGGCAGCCAAAGGACATGAAAACGAAGGATCCCAGGCTCTGATTAAACATTATATCGATATGGAAAAATAGCACGGTCTGTCCGTAGAACTGATGCGGAGGTAAGCTGGAGTTAAATGAACCTTTTTTCATTTTGCTCCAGCTTTCTTTTTAGGAAGATACGACTTGACAAATCACTCTATTCTTTCTATACTTTGCTTAGTTGAACTTTCAACTAAGCAGGAGGGATGAGATGATGACATTACAGAGTCTTTTATTGCGGGATATAGGAGCTATATACCGTAGTATCCAGTCTGTTATGGAGCTTAGGTTTCGTAATAAGCAGTTGCAGCGTGGGCAGTTTATTTTTTTGACGCGCATTTGTGAACATCCGGGTATTAAGCAGATTGAGCTGACACGGATGTGCCGCGTCGATAAAGGGACGACTGCCAAAGCCGTGCGCAAACTGATGGAAGCCGGCTATGTCCTGCGCAAACCTGATTCCCGGGACGGCCGGGCATGGAATCTGTTTCCTACGGTGAAAGCCGGGCAGGTATATGATGAAATCCTGGCGGAAGAAAACCGCGAGCTGGAAGTTTGTTTCCGAGGCATGTCGGCAGAAGAACGGCGTCTGCTATTGGGGCTGATAGAGCGTGTCCAGCAGTCAGTCGAAACAGACTGGCTATTATTTCATGAGTATAAGAATCCTTCTGATATAGGAAAGGGAGGCGTATGATGGAATTCAGGAAAGCACAGGAAAATGATACGATGCGCATTATGGAACTAATCCGGCAGGCCAAGGCTTTTTTAAAGGCAAACGGTGTCGATCAATGGCAGGATGGATATCCGGAACAAGAGGATATAGAAAGAGATATACGGGATGGAATCGGGTATGTCATGACTGATGACGGTATTATTATGGCTTATACGGGAATCGATTTCCGCGGGGAACCGGCTTATGACTCTTTAAAGGGAACATGGCTGAATGAGGAGCCGTATGCCGTCATTCACAGAACTGCCGTAGATAATGCTGTCAAAGGCAGGGGACTGGCGCAGCAGATCTTTGCCGAAACAGAACGGATTGCCCGGGAACGGGAAGTATATAATATCCGTATCGATACGGATGAAGACAATAAAATTATGCGGCACATCATTGAAAAAATGGGATTTACCTATTGTGGTGTTGTCATTTTTGCCAATAGTCCCAAGATTGCCTTCCAAAAATGCGTTTATCCGGACCGGGACCGGTAATAATCTGCAGAGAAATAGCCGGAGACACATGTTTGAGCGTTGCTTATCAGGATATAATATGATACCATTAATGTGAAATAGACATAATCATGTGCTATAACTGTGGGGAGAGATGAATATGGCCCAACGAAGAGATATTCAAAAAATAGTAGTTATTGGCTCCGGCCCGGCTGTCATTGGACAGGCTTCTGAATTTGATTATTCATGCACGCAGGCGTGTAAAGCTCTGCGCAGCCTGGGCTATGATGTCGTGCTCGTTGATTCCAATCCGGCAGCAGTTGTGACGGATCCATCTGTAGCAGATCATACTTATATTGAACCACTCAATGAAGAATGCCTGACGCGGGTGATTGAAAAGGAACGGCCCGACGCACTATTGCCCGGTATGGGCGGGCATCTTGCCATTCGTGTATGTGCCGGATTAAATAAAAAGGGAATCCTGGCACAATACGGAGTCCGTATTGCCGGCATACCGATGAATATTGTCGAAGGCGGAGAAAACCACATCGCATTTAAAAAGTCCATGGATGAATTGGGACTTCAGACTGCCCGGAGCATTGTCTGCTCCAGCGTCGAGGAAGTCCTGGCGGCGGCAGGTAAAATGGAATATCCCGTCGTACTCCGCCCTGCATATACATGTGGAGGCAGCGGAAGCGGCATAGCAGAGGATGAACTGTCGCTCCGGGCGCTTTGTGCCCGTACTCTGCAGTCCGGCCAGGCCCGGCAGGTCCTGGTTGAAGAGACGCTGACCGGGTGGAAAGAATTGGAACTGGTGGTGCTCCGTGATGCGGAACATGCCGTTGTGCCGGTGTGCTTTATGGAAAATCTGGACCCTGTGGGAATTCATACGGGGGATTCTGTTTCTGTGATTCCTATGCTGACTGTTCCGGAGGATGTACAAAAGGAAATTCAGCGTCAGGGAACCTTAATTGTGGAACATATGGGAATCATCGGCTGTGCTGATATAAAATTTGCCTGGAATCAGCAGGATGGCCGCGTAACTGTCATCTCCTTCAATCCACGGATGTCCCGTTCTTCTGTACTGGCTTCAAAGGTGACGGGGGTTCCCGTTGCCAGCATTTCAGCCAGACTGGCAGCCGGTCTGTTACTCCGGGAAATCCCCTGTGCTGACTGGGGAACGATGGATCAGTATCAGCCGGGGCATGGTCCGATAGCTGTAAAATTCCCGCGCTGGGATTTCCATCCCTATGATGGTGCCAAAGACATACTGGGAACGCAGATGCGGTCCATCGGTGAAGCGGTGGCACTGGGGAGAACCTTTAAAGAAGCATTGCAAAAAGTTGTCTGCTCGCTGGAACAGAAACGGTACGGACTGGGCCAGGATGAAATGTTCATGGCAATGACCCCGGATGAATTGATGCGAAAGTTAGCTGTTCCTTCATCGGAACGATACTTTATGATGTATGAAGCGCTTCGCAAGGGAGCTGCCCCGGAAGAAATACAAAAAATAACACAGGTTCATTCCTGGTTCATTACACAGATTAAAGAATTGGCGGATGAAGAAAATGCCCTCAGAGAATTGAAGGGGGCAATTCCCTCTGATGCGGTACTGGTACAGGCCAAGAAAAATGGATTTTCCGATGCCTGTCTGAGCCATATTCTGGAGGTGCCGGAAGATGCAATCCGCATACACCGGCAGTCGATTGCTCTGACGGAAAAATGGCAGGCTGTTTCCGTTAACAGCGCTATGCGGCAGACGGGCTGTTTTTCTACATACAATGGAGAAAATCAGCATATCGTACGGCAGGGGAAACCTAAAATTATCGTATTGGGGAGCGGTCCTGAACGTATTGGCCAAAGCGGGGAATCCGATTATGGATGTATCCGGGCTATGGCAGCGTTGAAAAAATCAGGATTTGAAACCATTATGGTCAATTGTGACCCGGCAGCTGTATCGACTGGAGAGGATGCTGCAGATACGGTGTATATTGAACCGCTGACAGTCGAACATGTACTGGAAATCTGCCGTCATGAAAAACCAGTCGGCGTCATCGGCCAGTTTGGAGGAAGGGCAGCAGAAAAACTTATAGTGGCTCTGCAGGCAGAAGGCGTGCATATTCTGGGAACGGACCCGGGCAGCCTGAATCTTGCCGGGGACTGGCACCAATTCCAGGACATGATGAACAAGATCGCTGTTCCTGTGCCAGAGTCTGGTTCAGCTGTCCAGCCAGAGGATGCGTTGCATGTAGCAGAACAGATAGGATATCCGGTGGTGCTGCATATAGGTGATTCCAAGACCATCATTCATGATCCGGCCACTCTGGAAACGGCGATGAAAAAGGCTGGTATTACGGCTGACTACCCTGTATATCTTGATCGTTTCCTGCACACGGCGCTGAAATGTGAAGCCGATGCCGTAAGCGATGGCAGACACGTATTTATACCGGCGGTCATGGAGCATATTGAACTGGCAGGGATTCACTCCGGAGATAGTGCCTGTGTCATTCCAAGCCGTCATATTGCCGGAGAAGCACTGAAGCAGATTCAGAAATATACGGAAAAAATAGCAGTGTCTTTCCACGTTATGGGGTTAATGAATATACGATATGCCATTGAAGATGACCAGGTATATGTCCTGGAAGTCAATCTGGGAGGGTCGCGTACGATGCCCCTGGTTTCCAAGCTATGCCATATCCCCTTGCCAGAACTGGCTGCAGAAATCATGACGCTGCCACTGACAGGGAAGGAATCGCCTGTTCCTTCGTTAACAGAAAGACATATTCCCTTTTATGGAGTTAAGGAATCCGTATTCCCGTTTGATATGTTCCCGGAAGTAGACCCCGTATTGGGACCGGAAATGCGTTCTACGGGTGAAGTATTGGGACTGGCAAAGACATCAGGTGAAGCGTTCTATAAGGCAGAAGAAGCGGCAGGGGGAACACTGCCTCTGGAAGGAGCTGTACTTATTTCCGTCAGTGATGCTGATAAACCCTATATCGCTGCAATTGCACAGGAATTCGCCGAAGATGATTTTGCTATCTATGCGACGGATAAGACATTTGAACTGCTGCAGGCGGCGTGTATCCCGGTCAAACGGGCGAACAAGCTGGGAGAAGGCAGCCCGAATATAGAAGACCTGATTGCCGATGGTACGGTTCAGATGGTAATCAATACGCCATCTGTGCGTAAAGATGCAGCTGATGATGATGGGGCCCTGCGTAAAGCAGCCGTCCGGGCTCATATTCCCTATGTGACTACCATTGTCGCGGCCAGAGCCAGCGTAGAAGGCATGCACCGCATGATTACTCATGGGCGCAGTCCCGTATTGTCATTGCAGGAATGGCAGCATACTATTACGGATAAGTGAAAAAAGAGGAAAATTTAATTATCAATTAAAGGAAGGGGCTGCTGTATTTTTCACGATACAGTGGCCTCTTTTGCTGTATAATGGCCTTGTCAGAGATAAATCAAAAGAAATGTCAAAAAAATTAGATTTTTTACTTGACATCAAACGAAGGATTTGGTAAGATATACAAGTCGTCGGGAGACAACAGAAACAAAGACGACGAGATGACCTTTGAAAACTGAACAA